>NZ_SMKS01000040.1:0-59007 GCF_004348435.1 Saccharopolyspora terrae
GCCGTAATCAGGTCCCGGAATACGGCCGTAATCGGGGCACCACCCTCGGCGGGTGCGGTGGCGTCGAGGACCGGTGGACGGGGAACTCGTGGGGTCGGGGAGGCGATTCGGTGGGCGGTTGTCGGCGTTTCGCGGGTTGATGCGGTGCGAGGGCTCGTACTGGCGGCTGGGGTGGCTGTGCTAGTGGCGGATCTGTCCGGGTTGAGCAAGGCTGAGGTCGAGCGGATCTGGTTGCCGTTCGGGGTGTGGTTCGCTGTGGGAGGCGCCCTGCTGCCCGCCGGTTCCCGGCGGTGGTGGCTGGGGGCGCAGGCGGTGACCGCGCTGGCGGTCAACCACGTGATCGCGACGAGCTGGTGATCGGGATGCGGGAACAGTCCGGACGGGTGCTGGTCGTCGACGACGACCACGCGGTGCGCGATGTCGTCCGCCGCTACCTGGAGCGCGCCGGCTACCAGGTCGATCTCGCCGACGACGGCGAGACGGCCCTGCGCAGCAACGCCGAACGCAGGCCGGACCTGATCGTGCTGGACCTGATGCTGCCGGGCATCGGAGGCCTGGAGGTGTGCCGCAGGGTGCGCGAGCGCGGGCCGGTCCCGGTGGTGATGCTGACCGCGCTCGGCGAGGAGTCCGATCGGGTCGCGGGTCTGGAGCTGGGCGCCGACGACTACGTCGTCAAACCCTTCAGTCCGCGGGAGCTGGTGCTGCGGGTGACGTCGGTGCTGCGCCGCGCCACCCACTCCCCGCCCGCCGCGCAGGAGTCCGTCGTGGACGGCGCGCTGGTGCTCGATCCGGGTGCCCGCCGCTGCACGCTCGACGGCGCCGAGCTGTCGTTGACCACTCGCGAGTTCGACCTGCTGGCGTACCTGATGCGCAATCCGCGCCGGGCCTTCACCCGCGCCGAGCTGCTGGAATCGGTGTGGGGCTGGAACTTCGGCGACCAGTCCACCGTGACCGTCCACATGAGACGACTGCGGGAGAAGATCGAGCCCAGACCCGACCGACCCCACCGGATCAGCACCGTGTGGGGCGTCGGCTACCGCTACGACCCCGAGGCGGGCTGATGGACCTGCTCACCGAGCTCACCCACGTCGCGCCGTACGCGATCGGCCTGTCCCTGCCGGTGGCGCTGATCGGGGCCGGACTGCTCTACCTTCTCCGGCACCGCTCGCTGGCGACCGCGCTCACGGTGCTGGTGCTGGTGCCGCTGCTGGCCACCATGGCGGGCGTCCTGGGCGTCACCGGGTTCATGTTCGGCCCGCTGCTGACCACCGTGGTCGTCATCTGCACCGCCGTCGGGGTGATCACCGTCCCGGTCGCTGTGGTGCTGGGACGCAACATCGCGCGCCGGAGCGTGTGGGAGCGCGAGGCCCGCGCCCGCGAACGCGCCGCCGAGGCCTCCCGCCGCGAGCTGGTGGCCTGGATCAGCCACGACCTGCGGACTCCGCTGGCGGGCATCCGCGCGATGGCCGAGGCGCTGGCCGATGGCGTGGTGGACGAACCCGACGAGATCTGCTCCTACGCGAGCCGCATCCAGGGCGAGACCGAACGGCTGTCGCGGATGGTGGACGACCTGTTCGAGCTCTCGCGGATCACCGCGGGGGCGCTGCACCTCGAGTTCTCCGCCGTGCCGCTGCACGACGTGGTCAACGAGGCCGTCGCCGCCGAGCACCCGCGGGCGCAGCGGCGCGGTGTGCGGCTGGCCACCGAGACCGAGCAGTGGCCGGTGGTCTCCGGCAGCGATCCCGAACTGGCGCGCGTGGTGCGCAACCTGCTGTCCAACGCCATCCGGCACACCCCGCCGCGCGGTTCGGTGGTGCTCACCGCGGGCCGGGAGGGCCACCAGGCGTGGCTGCGGGTCGACGACGGGTGCGGCGGCATCGACGCCGCGGAGTTGGAGCGGGTCTTCGAGGTGGCCTACCGGGGAGATCACGCGCGGGGCGACAACGAGCGGGAACCGGCCGGGGCCGGGCTCGGGCTGGCGATCGCGCGCGGCCTGGTGCAGGCCCACCACGGCGAGATCCACGCCCGCAACCACGGCCCCGGTTGCCGGTTCGAGGTGCGGCTACCGCTGGCCGACGGCCTCGCGTAGGAGCCTTGGCGGAACCTGAACCTCACACCTGCTTCTCGCCGACGCGGAGCGGAGCCTCGGCGAATTCCCGCACGCCGTCGGCGAATTCGACCGTCGCGCGGAAGCCGAGCACCCGCCGGGCCTTGGCCGGATCGGCGACGACGTGCCGGACGTCGTTGGGCCGAGCCCCACCCACCACCTCCGGAGCGGGACCGCCGCAGGCCAGCGACAGCGACTCGGCGAGCTCTCCGATGGTGCGCGGCTGCCCGGAGCAGATGTTGACCGCGTCCAGCTCCCCCGGCGGCCCGGAGGTCTCCAGCGCGGCGAGGTTGGCGACGGCGACGTCGTGGACGTGCACGAAGTCGCGCCGCTGCCGGCCGTCCTCCAGCACCGTCGGGGCCAGGCCCCGGTGCAGCGCGGAGCGGAACAGCGAGGCCACGCCGGCGTACGGGGTGCCGTTGGGCATCCAGGGGCCGTAGACGTTGTGGTAGCGCAGCGCTCGCACCTCACCGCCGGTCTGGCGGGCCCAGGCCGCCGCCAGGTGCTCCTGCGCGAGCTTGGTTGCCGCGTAGGTGCTGCGCGGGTCGAGCACGGCCTCCTCGGGCACCAGCTCGGGTTCCAGGGGTTCGGCGCAGTGCGGGCACGGCGGCTCGAACCGACCGGCATCGAGGTCCTCGGCACGTCGCTGACCGGGACGGACCAGACCGTCTTCGGCGCAGCGGTAGCGGCCTTCCCCGTAGACCACCATCGAGGAGGCCAGCACCAGCCGACGCACGCCCGTCTCGTGCATCGCGGCCAGCAGCACCGCCGTGCCGAGGTCGTTGTGGGCGGCGTAGTCGGGCATGTCGGACGGGTCGACTCCGTGGCCGACCATCGCGGCCTGGTGGCAGACCGCGTCCACCCCGCGCAGCAGCTCGCGCACCAGCTCGGCGTCGCGCACGTCCCCGCGCACCAGCGGGTGCCGGGTTTCGGGAGGGACGCCGTGGGCCTGGGGCAGCAGCGCGTCGAGCGCGACGATCTCGTGGCCGTGGGCGGTGAGGGTGTCGGCGATGGCCGAGCCGATGAACCCGGCGGCGCCGGTCAGCAGAATTCGCACGCCCCGACGCTAGGACGGCGGCGGCCGCGACGTCCCCGATCGAGCGGCGATGTCATCTTTCCACAAGAACTTTCGGCTCTCTTACGCACGAGCTCGAACTCTGGCCCCGACCGGTGAACGGGGCTCGAATGGAGGCATGACTTCGCTCTCCCGTGGCCGTGCGGCCACGATCGGACTGCTCGCGGCCGGCTCCGCTCTGGCCGTCGGGCACCTGGTCGCCGGTTTCGGCGATCCGCGCACCTCTCCCCCGGTGGCCGTCGGTGGTGCCTTCATCGACCTGGTGCCGCCGGGTCTGAAGGAGTTCGCGGTGGCGGTGTTCGGCACCGCCGACAAGCTCGCGCTGATCGTCGGCATGGCGCTGGTCATCGCCGCGCTCGCGGTGGTGGCGGGGCTGTCGTCGCGACGCTCGGTGCTGCCCGGCGCGCTGCTGATCGGCGCGTTCGGGCTGGTCGGCGTGGTGGCGGCGGTGAGCCGCCCCGAGGGCGGGCCGCTGCCCTCGCTGGCGGCGGGGGCCGTCGGAGTGGGCGTGTTCGCCTGGCTGCACCGCGCCGGGCGGGCTCCGGTGGCCACCGAGATCGACCGGCGGCGGTTCCTGGCGACCTCCGGTCTGGTCGTGGTCGGGGCGGGCCTGGCCGGCATCGGAGGGAGTTCGCTGTCGAAGGGTTCCGGGGTGACGGCCTCGCGGGAGGCGGTGGCGGGCCGGTTGCCGAACGTGCCGCCGCCCCCGATCCCGGCGGGTGCGGACTTCGTCGCCGACGGCACGCCGACGTTCCTGACCACCAACCGCGACTTCTACCGGATCGACACCGCCCTGGTCGTGCCGCAGCTGCGCGCCGAGAACTGGCGGCTGAGGCTGCACGGCATGGTCGACCGCGAGCTGGACCTGTCGTTCACCGACCTGATCAACCGGCGTTTGGAGTCGCGGACGATCACCCTCGCCTGCGTGTCCAACGAGGTCGGCGGCAACCTCATCTCCACGGCCCACTTCGTCGGCGTCCCGGTCCGGGACCTGCTGCTGGAGGCCGGGGTCCGGCCGGGAGCGCAGCAGCTGCTGACCACCAGCACCGACGGCTACACCGCGGGCACCCCCGTCGACGTGCTGCTGGAACCCGACCGGGGCGCGCTGCTGGCCTTCGAGATGAACGGCGAGCCGCTGCCGGCCAAGCACGGGTTCCCGGTGCGCATGGTCGTTCCCGGTCTCTACGGCTACGTCTCGGCCACCAAGTGGCTGGTCGACGCCGAGGTCACCACCTTCGACCGTCGCGCCTACTGGCAGCAGCGCGGCTGGGCCCAGCAGGGGCCGATCAAGACCCAGTCGCGCATCGACCGCCCGCAGCGGGCAGCGCAGCTCCAGGCCGGTCCGGTGACGGTCGCGGGGATCGCGTGGGCGCAGCACACCGGCATCGACGCCGTGCAGGTCCGCGTCGACGGCGGCCCGTGGCAGGCCGCCGAGCTGGCCACCGAGGTCGGGCGCGACACCTGGCGCATGTGGCGGGCCAGGCTCGACCTCGCACCGGGAGAGCACGTGGTGCAGTGCCGCGCCGTCGACCGCACCGGAACACCGCAGACCGAAGCGCGTCAGGGCGTCGTCCCCGACGGCGCGACGGGCTTGCACGAAACCACTTTCCGCTGCACGTGACCGGCATCACTTCCGTTGGACACGAACCCGCGCACTGAGCAACCGTTCGGTATGGGATTCGGCGAGGGGAGCGTGCGGTGACCGACGGGCGAACGGGCATCTTCGAGTCGGTCGACGACGTCGTCGAGAAGCTGGCCGAGACCGGCTACCTGGCCTCCACCGCCGTGGCCACCACGGTGTTCCTCGCCGACAAGCTCGGCAAACCGCTGCTCGTCGAAGGCCCGGCAGGCGTCGGCAAGACCGAGCTGGCCAAGGCCGTCGCCGCCGTCGCCGAAGCGCGGCTGGTGCGGTTGCAGTGCTACGAGGGCATCGACGAGGCGCGGGCCCTCTACGAGTGGAACCACGCCAAGCAGCTGCTGCGCATCACCGCCGGTCGCGACGAGACCTGGGACGAGGCCCGCACCGACATCTTCAGCGAGGAGTTCCTGCTGTCCAGGCCGCTGCTGACGGCGATCAGCGGGGACGAACCCACGGTGCTGCTCATCGACGAGACCGACAAGGCCGACGTGGAGGTCGAAGGGCTGCTGCTGGAGGTGCTCAGCGACTTCCAGGTCACCGTTCCCGAGCTCGGCACGATCAGCGCGTCGCAGCGGCCGTTCGTGGTGCTGACCTCCAACGCCACCCGCGAGCTGTCCGAAGCCCTGCGCCGCCGCTGCCTGTTCCTGCACATCGACTTCCCCGACGCCGAGCTGGAGCAGCGCATCGTGCGCCTCAAGGTGCCCGGTCTCGACGAGGCGCTGGCCGGATCGGTCGTCGAGGTGGTGGGGGCGCTGCGCGGGATGCAGCTGCGCAAGTCGCCATCGGTGGCCGAGACGATCGACTGGGCCCGCACGCTGCTCGCGCTCGGCGCGGACACCCTCGACGAGGACGTGGTGCGCGACAGCCTCGGGGTGATCCTCAAGCACCAGGACGACGTCCGCCGCGCCACCGAGAAACTGGTCGTGCCATGACGTTGCAGGCCCGCCTGGTCAGCTTCGCCGGGGCGCTGCGCGAGCAGGGCGTGCGCGTCGGCCCGGGCGAAACCGTCGACGCCGCAGCGGTGGTGGAAGTCCTCGGGATGGCCGACCGGGAACGCCTGCGGGAGGGTCTGGCCGCGGCCCTGCTGCGCGCCGACGGGCAGCGCAAGGCCTTCGACGCCGCGTTCGACCTCTACTTCCCCGCCGGGGTGGGAGCGCCCGAGAGCGCCCGCAACGGCGACGAATCCGACCTCGAACAGCGGTTGGTGCACGCCCTGGCAGGCGACGACTCGGGCGCGCTCGGACAGCTCGCCGGCGAGGCCGTCGATGCGCTCGGGCGGTTCGGCGGCGCGGACGGCCCGCAGGGCTGGTCGGCGCACCAGACGCTGGAACGGCTGCAGCCGCAGACGCTGCTGGCCCGAGTGCTCGCGGCGATGCGCGGAGACGCCGGGGAGGACTTCACCGATCGGCTCGACCGCGACGAGATCCGTCGCCGCATCGACACCTTCCGCGAACGCGTCCGCACCGAGGCGCGCCGCCGCTCCGCGGAACTGCGCGGCGCCGACCACGTCGCCAAGCACGCCATCGCGCCCAGCGCCGACCAGGTCGACTTCCTCAACGCCGGCCGCGAGCAGCTGGCCGACCTCCGCCGCGCCGTGCAGCCGCTGGCGCGCAAGCTCGCCACGCGCATGGCCGCCCGGCGACGTCGCGCCGCCAGGGGAACCATCGACCTGCGCCGCACGCTGCGCCGATCGCTGTCCACCGGCGGCGTCCCGCTGCGCCCCGCCTACGCCCACCACCGCCCGGTACGGCCCGAGATCGTGCTGCTGTGCGACGTCTCGGGCTCGGTCGCCGGGTTCGCCAACTTCACGATGCTGCTGGTCCAAGCCCTGCACGACCAGTTCAGCAAGGTCCGGGTCTTCGCCTTCGTCAACCGCACCGACGAGGTCACCCGCATGATCACGCCGGGTGCGGCCGATCCCGTTGAGCTGGGCCGCGGCATCCTCTCCGAGGCTGAGGTCACCGGCTGGCACGACAGCAGCGACTACGGCAACGCGCTGGCCGAGTTCACCGACAGGTACCTGGACGCCGTGGGGCCGCGCACGTCGGTCCTCGTCCTCGGCGATGCCAGGACGAACGGCTGGAACCCCAACCTCGAAGCCCTGCACACCATCAAGCAGCGGGCCCGCCACGTGTTCTGGCTCAACCCCGAACCGGAGCCGCGCTGGTCGACGGGCGATTCAGCGGCCCGCGACTACGCCCGCATCGCCGAGATGCACGAGTGCCGCAACACGAGACGCCTCACCCACCTGGTCTCCACCCTCCTACCGGTCTGAGCCGGGGCTCAACTGTTGAACAATGCGCCTTGCTCGGCGGTGCCAGTGGCAGAACCTGAGCGGCTCCGTGGACTCCGTGCGCCGCTCCTGATGCATTCCGCTTACCCCAGGGGTGGACATCGGCGTCCCGGCGTACTCGCCACGAAGCCGCTGGCGAACCCGCGGCGGTGCCAGCTGAGTCCCACACCTGAAACAGCGGCCTCCGCCGCATTCTTCAGACAGGGGCTAGAGGGCGCTGGTGGTCAGGAAGCGTTCGAGGGTCGTGGCCAGGGCGATCGGGGTTTCGTCGATCGCGTAGTGGCCTGCGTTGGGGAAGACCTCGACGTCGCAGTGGGGGTACCACTGGGCGAAGGTGGCCTTCATGGTGTCCTCGCCGAGGGCCGGGTCGTGCTCTCCGGCGATCACCTTGACCGGCACCGGGTTCCCCTCGATCTCGGCGTGGAAGTCGGTCTTGGCCCAGGCGCGGAGGTAGTCGGCGACGGCGGCCGGGTCGGAGTGCTTCCGGGAGTGCTCGACCATCGCGTCCAGCCACACCGCGGTGAGCCTGTTGCCGGTGGTCAGGTCGATGATGGCGCGGCGGTTGGCGAGATCGTCGGCGGCACCGGAGAACAGCGCCCAACCCTGATCGTCGAAGGGCACACCGGCCGCCGGAACCGGGGAGATGCCGACCAGCGCCCGGACCCGCTGCGGCGCGTCGGCCAGGACCCGCTGCGCCACCGCTCCGCCCATCGAGTGACCGACCAGCGAGAACGTGTCCAGCCCGAGCCGGTCGGCCAGGGCGAGGACGTCGGCGGCGGCCTCGGCGAGCGTGTGCTCGCCCGCCTCGTCGACGCGCGCGCCGTAGCCGCGGTAGTCGGGGAAGACGTAGCGGAACCGGCTCGTGTCCAGGTGCGGGTGCAGGACCCGCCAGGCAGCTGCCGAGCCGAACCAGCCGTGCAGCGCGATGACCGGGTGCGCTCCGCCGCCGATCTCCTCGTGTCCGGTGCTCATCAATCCCCTTTTCGTTCGATCGGTCGGTCGTCGCGCGACCATCGCTGAGGTGCGCCTTCCGCGAGCACACCGATGATCACCGGGCCGGCCGAGGGTAAGCGGCGTCACACGCGGTGGTCAATCGCCTGGTCAGGGCCTGTGTGCCGAGCGAGACCCGCTCGGCGCGTACATTTGGGCGAAGGCGTGCCTGGGCACGCGGCAACGTTGGCGGTCCCGGGCGGGGCCGAGAAGCACCGAGAAGGTTGGTCGGGTGGTAGTCCCCACGGCTCCTGCGCAGGACGTCGCGCAGCCGGATCGCCGCACTCCCGGACGACGGGCCGCCTGGGCGCTGCGCCTGGTCGCGGCGGTCGCCGCCGGATTCGCCCTCTACGCCGGTTCGCCGCCGCGCGAGGCGTGGTGGGTCGCTCCCCTGGCGCTGGCCGTGCTGGCCGCCGTCGTCCGCCACCGCAGGGCCCGCGCCGGCTTCGGCTACGGCGTGGTGTTCGGCTTCGCGTTCCTGCTGCCGCTGCTGGGCTGGTTGCAGGACTTCCTCGGCGCCGACTTCGGCCCCTGGCCCTGGCTGGGCGTGGCCGCGGTGGAGGCGCTGTTCATCGGACTCGCCGGTGCCGGGATGGCGCTGGTCAGCCGACTGCCCGCGGCCCCGGTGTGGATGGCGGCCGTGTTCGTGACGGCCGAGTCGGTGCGCTCCGCGTTCCCCTTCGGGGGGTTCCCGTGGGGCCGTCTGGCCTTCACCCAGGACACCGGACCGCTGCTGTCGCTGGCCGCCATCGGCGGCGCGACCCTCATCTCCTTCGCCGTGGCCCTCATCGGCGGCGGGCTGGCCGAGCTCGTGCGCAACCCGCGCCGCTGGGCGGTGCCGGCGGCCGCGATCGCCGTGCCGCTGCTGGGCGGGCTGGCGTGCTGGCCGCTGGTGGGAACCGACGCCAACGCCGGGACCGCGCGGGTCGCCATCGTGCAGGGCAACGCCCCCAACCTCGGTCTGGGGCTGCTCTACGAGGACGATGTCCTGCACGACAACCACGTGCGCGCGGCGCAGAAGCTCGTCGACGACGTGCGCGCTGGACGGACCCCACGACCCGATTTCGTGCTGTTCCCCGAGCAGGTCGGCAGCTGGGGCCCCTCCCGCACCGATCCGGAGCTGTCGGCGATCGCCTCCCAGCTGGGAGTACCGCTGATCGTCGGCGGGCTCGGCCAGGACCGCGACGGGCAGCTGCACAACCAGGTCGTGCGCTGGGATCCGGGAACCGGGTTCGGCGACCGCTACGTCAAGAAGCACCTTGTCCCCTTCGCCGAGACCATCCCGATGCGGGAGGTCGCGCGGCTGGTCAGCCCGTTCGTGGACCGCTTCCAGTCGGACATGAGCCCGGGCGAGGAACCGGGCGTGATCGACGTCGCGGGCCTCAAGCTGGGCGTGGGGATCTGCTACGACGTCGCCTACAACGACGTCTTCGGGCCGGCCGCGGCGCAGGGCGCCACGCTGCTGGCGGTGCCCACCAACAACGCCTGGTACGGGCATTCGGAGATGAGCTACCAGCAGCTGGCGATGTCGCGGCTGCGCGCGGTGGAGACCGGGCGGGCGGTGCTGGTCGGGGCCACCAGCGGGGTGAGCGCGGTGGTCGCGCCGGACGGTTCGGTGACCGCGCAGACCGAGCTGTTCACCGAGGAGAACGTGACCGCCGAGGTTCCGCTGCGCGCGAACCGGACACCGGCCACCGAGCTCGGCTCGGTTCCGATGTGGACACTGGCGGTGCTGGGGGTGGGCGCGATCGCGGCCGCCGGGTGGCGGTCGAGGAAGTCCGACGCCTGATCGACGAACGAGTGCACGGCCGGTCCGCGGTGACCGGCTAGGAGGATGTGGATGGCGAGGCAAGCCCCGGCCGAGAAGGTGCTGGTGGTGATCCCCACCTACGACGAGCGGGAGAACCTGGAACCGATCGTGCGGCGGCTGTTCGACGCGCTGCCCGCGGCGAACGTGCTGGTGGTCGACGACGGCAGCCCGGACGGCACCGGCGAGCTGGCCGACCGGCTGGCGGCTTCCGACGACCGGTTGCACGTCATGCACCGCACCGAGAAGGCCGGTCTGGGGGCCGCCTACGTCGCCGGGTTCGAGTGGGCGCTGGCCCGCGACTACACGGCGATCATGGAGATGGACGCCGACGGTTCGCACGCCCCGGAGGACCTGCCGCGCCTGGTCGGCATGCTCGGCGACAGCGGGACCGGCGCGGACGTGGTGCTGGGGTCGCGCTACGTGACCGGCGGCCGCACGGTGAACTGGCCCTGGTACCGGGAGTTCCTGTCCCGCGGCGCCAACGTCTACTCGAAGCTGGCGCTGGGCGTGCCGATCAACGACATCACCTCCGGCTACCGCGTGTACCGGCGGGAGGTCCTGGAGACCGTCCAGCTGCACAACATCGCTTCGCAGGGCTACTGCTTCCAGGTCGACCTGGCCTGGCGCTCGGTGGAAGCCGGGTTCACGGTCGTCGAGGTCCCGATCACCTTCGTGGAACGCGAGCTCGGCGCCTCCAAGATGGACGCGGAGGTCGTGCGAGAAGCCCTCCTCCGAGTCACCAAGTGGGGCCTCCGCCGCAGAGGCGGCCAAGCAGCAGGAGCAATCCGCTCCCTGCTGCCCTGACGCAGGCGGGGCACTTTCCACTCCCCCGCCGCCAGGCAACCGGCGAAGCCGGTTTCTCAGCACCCCACCTGATCAACCGGCACCGACGCGGGTTCTGACACGTCTTCTGGGGAGGACAGCCGACGTGCCGTGTATTGGGCATACACAAGCCTCGGATCCCGGAGCCAGAAGGCGTGTCAGGTTCCGCTACCCGCACCGCGAGGCAAAAAGACCACTGAGCATGGATCAAAAGAAGCGAAAACACACGTAAGCGCCCGAGCACCAAGGGGCTCGGGCGCTTAACCATGCAATCGACAAGTCACCGGCCGCGACGGGCGCGCAGCAGCTCCAGTCGCTCGTTGAGCAGCTCTTCCAGCTCCGGGATCGTGCGCCGTTCGAGCAGCATGTCCCAGTGGGTGCGCGGCGGCTTGACCTTCTTCTGCTCCGGTTCGTTGCCGTCGATGATCTTGGACTCGGTGCCGTGCAGGCGGCATTCCCAAGTCGGCGGGACCTCGGCGTCGTCGGAGAAGGGCACCTCGAACTCGTGGCTCTTGGGGCAGGCGTAGCGCACCGTCCGGCGCGGTGCGAGGTCGTGGTTACGGTCGGTCTCGTAGCTGACAGCTCCGAGCCGGCTGCCACGCAGAACGCGGTCGGCCATGACGGTTCCTTTCCCTTCGGCCCGGGCTGAGAGCCCGAGCGGTTGTGCTCACCGTGTGCAACGACGGAGTACCCGTCGTCTGTTCCCGGCGTCGTGTTGCTGGTCGCCGTCGGTGACATTGTTCACCCGTCAACAACGGCTGTCCTCCTAGAGACGCGGTCGAGCGGCGTTCGTGACGCGTTCTCCCGACAGCAATCTACAAGTGGGTTCGAACGGGTGATAGTGCCAGATGTCCGGTCACCATCGCCAAGCAGGACCCTGGATTGTTAGTCATTGTGGGATGCAGATCACGACCCGTACGGCCGATCCCTTCATCCACTACGTGACCGTTCGTAGTGCCATGATCCTCCCCGTGATCACAACGCAGCGTACTGGCATATTCCGTTTTTGCGGATTCCCCAGCACTCCTAGATCACCAGCATGGAGCAATGCCCGCTCGATCGCGAGACGAACACGCCTGATCACTCTGCGCACACGCGCTAGAGCAGTTCCGGTGCCCGGTTGCCCACCGCCTCGATGGCCCTGCGGACCGGCACCAGCGCGACCAGCACCAGGCCGACCGCGAAGAAGACGACGAGCGAGATGATGGCCAGCCGGAACGAACCGGTCGCCTGACCGACTCCGGCGAACACCAGCGGCCCCAGCCACGACGTCGAGCGCTCCCCCACCTCGTAGAGGGAGAAGTACTCGGCCTCGCGGCCCGGTGGAATCATCTGGCTGAACAACGAACGGGACAGCGCATTGGTGCCCCCGAGGACCATGCCGATTCCCACGGCCAGTCCGTAGAACTGCATCTCCTGCCCGGCCTGCACGAAGTAGGCGGCCACGAGCACCAGCAACCAGGTCGCCAGGCTCACCAGGATGGTCTTCTTCGCCCCGATGCGGCGGGCCAGCACGCCGTGCAGCACGCCGCCGACGAAGGCGATGAACTGCACGATCAGCAGCGTCACGATCAGCGAGTCCTGCGGCAGCTTGAGCTCCAGGCTGCCGTACTGCGCCGAGACCTGGGACACCGTCGAGATGCCGTCGGTGTAGATCCAGTAGGCGCCCAGGAACGCCAGCGTGAGCGGGAAGTGCTTGGCCTCGCGCAGGGTGCCGATCAGCTGCTTGAAGCCCGCGGTGACCGCGGCGGCCCCCTTGTCGCCGCCCTCGGCGGCCTGGTGCCGGCGCAGCGCGGTCAGCGGCAGCAGCGTGAACACCGCCCACCAGATGCCCGAGGAGAAGAAGATCAGGCGCACAGCCGCGGATTCGGACAGGCCGACGGCGTCGTGCCCGAGGTAGATGACCAGGTGCAGCGCCAGCGCGGTGCCCCCGCCGAGGTAGCCGATCGCCCAGCCGCGGGTGGAGACGTTGTCGCGCTCGTCGGCGTCGGCGATCTCCGGCAGGAACGAGTAGTAGACGACGATCGAGGCGCCGAAGCAGATGTTGCCGATGATGAACAGCACCACGCCCAGCTGCCAGTTCTGCCCGGCCACCAGCGCCAGCAGTCCCGTGGTGATCGCGCCGCCGAAGGCGAACAGCGCCAGCATCAGCCGCTTGTTCTGGGTGCGGTCGGCGATCGCGCCGGTGATCGGCAGCACCACCACCTGCACCACCGTGGCCACCGACAGCAGGTAGCCCCACAGCGAACCGGCGGGGAAGGCCAGCCCCAGGATCGAGATGTCGCAGTTGACCAGGGAGTTGTCGCCCGCGCAGGCGTTGAGGCCGTTGCGCGCGACGTCGGCCTTGGCCGCGGCGGTGGCCACCGAGGTCAGGTAGAGCGAGAGGAAGACCGTCGTCACCGACGTCGGGAAGACCGAGTTGGCCCAGTCGTACCAGCACCACCCGCGTTGTTCCCGGCGGCGCTGCGCGGCCCCCGGTGCCGCTTCGCTGTCCATCACGCTCATTCCGTTCGGTCCTCCGCGGAGTGGATCACTCGATTGGAGGCACCATACTGGCTACCGGTTCCCGCGTGAGACGCACTCGCGCACGTTCGGAGAAACTCCGTCCGCTCAGCTCCGGGCGGGGTCCGCGGCCCGCTCCCGCAGGAGCTGGTTCAGCAGGTCCGGGCGGTCGCTGACCAGCCCGTCCACGCCCAGGTCCAGCAACCGCAGCATCTCCGACGGCTCGTCGACCGTCCACACGTGCACCTCAACACCCCACCGATGAGCCAACCCGACGAACCGCTCGTCCACGACATCGAGCCCCTTGTGCCGAGCGGGAACCTGCACAGCCGCACCCCGGATCAACCCCCGCTCACCCCCTTCACCGGATTTCCGCTGAAGTCCGGAACCGGATTTCAGTGGAAATCGGAGTCCGGACTTCCACTGAAATCCGGTCAACGAGGAGATCACCGACGGCGATGGGGCTACCGGCAGTCGGGACCACCCCCAGAGGGCGGCGACGCCGCGCTGACCAGTGGAGGTCAGCAGCCTCGGGCCGCCGATCTTGCGGAGCAGGGTCAGACGCCGGTCGACGAAGGAGGCCAGGCACACCCGGTCCCAGGCGTTGTGCCTGCGCACGGTCCGCAGCACCGGCCCGGCGGCGCTGTCGGCCTTGACGTCGATGTTCAACAGCAGGTCCGGGAACTCCTCCAGCGCCGCGTCGAGGCTCGCGACCGGTTCCCGCCCGGCGATCCTGGCGCGGGCCACCTCCGAGAACGGCAGGCTCGCGATGTCGCCGCCGCGATCGGTGGTGCGCTCGAGCGACGCGTCGTGGTGGATGACGACGACGCCGTCGCTGGTGGCGTGCACATCGGTCTCGATGTAGCGGTAGCCCTCGTTCGCGGCGGCGCGGAAGGCGCTCAGCGAGTTCTCCATCTCGGCCAGATCGCCGAGGTGCCAGCCGCGGTGGGCGAACGCGCGCGGCCACGGCCCGTCCAGGAAGGGATGCGTCACGCTCGCCACTCTGCCGCACGCAGGTGACCGGCCGGTGTCGGGCCGGTGGCGTCGGAGTCGGCGTGGCGACTCCACCAAGATCACCGGAGTTGACTAACGTGATCACCGTGGACAACTCCGTCGAGCCCACCCGACGAGCTCGCCAGGTGCGTCACTGCGCCTGGTGCGGCAGGCGCGTACCCGACTCCGGACGGCAGGGAAGGCCGCGCCTGTACTGCGCGCAGGCCTGCCGGCAGCGCGCCTACGAGCGCAGGACGGCGGTGCAGCGAGGCGGGCTCCCCGAGGACTCGGTGGTGCTCTCGGCCGCCGAGCTCGCTGATCTGCAGGACCGCCTGTTCCAGCTGCGCTGCGCGGCCGAGGACGTGGTGACCGCGGTCGACGACGATGCCGACCGGTCCGACCTGCGCAAGCTCGCGGCCCAGGTCGTGGACGTCGCCGCTGAGCTAGAGCGCCTGCGCTGAACTCCCGAACACCACCACGCGCACCCGGCACGACTCACGATGCCCTGGGACGAACGGAGCATTGTGCCGGCATGCGCGGGTGGCAAGATGAACTGATCCCCGGTGGCGAGGAAACGACGGTGCCCGCACGTCCTGCGGTCCGCGGCTTGCGTCGCGTCGACCTGCTCAGTCGCGATCCGATGGCTGCTGCCCTCTTCTACCGGGTCGTGCTCGACTGGTCGCCGGTGCCCGTACAAACCGGACTGGACTGCTGGGTGGGCAACCGCCGCTGCGCCTTCATCCGCAAACCTCGTGCCGACGAGGTCCCCGGCTTCCGCCTGGTCTTCGCCGGCGCCCCCATGGACTGCTCGCTGACCGGCCCGGACAACGCGCTCGCCCAGGTCACCAAGGGACGCGCCCAGCACGGCCCGCAGGCACCGGAACCGCGCCCGGGAGAACCGTGCTGGGCCGAGCTGGCCACCACCGAACCCGCACGCGCCGACGCGTTCTGGGCCGACACCCTCGGCTGGACCGTCGAGGACGGCACCTACTTCTCGGGAGGCCGGGCGATCGCCGGGCGCAGCGAGACCACCAGGCAACCGGGCTGGCTGTGCTACTTCGCGGTCACCGACCTCGACGAGGTCGCCGGGTACGCCGCCGAACGCGGTGGCGAGGTCGAACGCCTCGACCACCCCGCGCTGGGCAAGGCCATGCTGCTGACCGACGACTCCGGCGCCCGCATCGGCCTCGCCGAAACCTCCACCTGGGGCTAACCCAGCTCGCCCAGAACTCGCAGAGTGCGGTTGGCCTTCACCGAGAGCCGCTGCTCGCGGGCGGTCACGTCGATGTAGGTTTGGCTGGAGTTCATCGACGAGTGGCCGAGCAGCTTGGCGATCTCGGCGGCGCTGGCCCCGTCCTCGGCGAGCCGAGTGGCGAAGGTGTGCCGCAGGGCGTGCACCATCGCCCCGGGCTGCACCCGGTCGGACACCCCGGCGGCCTGCAACGAACGCCGCACCAGGTACTGCAGGCCACCGCGCTGGAGCTTCTCGCCCCGGTGGTCGACGAACAGCGGCTCGGCGCCGGGCAGCCGGTTGCCGAAGCGCTGCTTGCGGGTGCGCAAGTAGGTCTGGATGAGCCCGTCGAGGCTGTCCTCGATCGGAATCGACCGGCTCTTGCCGCCCTTGCCCTGCACGTGCAGCCGCCGGTCACCGGCCCGGCCGGCCAGCGACGACACGGTCAGCTCCAGCAGCTCGGCCGAGCGCACACCCGTGCACAGCAGGGTCGCCAGGATCGCCAGATCGCGTTCGGGCCACGGGTTCCGGGCCTTGCGGACCCCGGCGGCGACCTGGCGCAGCAGGCGCTCCGGGGTCTCCTCCCCCTGCAGCGGTTTGGGCGCGGCGGGCGCGCTGCGCGGCTTGGGCACCAGCTGCATCGGGTTGCCCGACACCGCACCTTCGATGACGCCGAAGCCGAAGAACCCGTTCCACGTCGACCAGGCCCGCGTCACCGTGGCCGCCGAGCGGCGCGCGGCGAACCGCGCGAACGCCGAGCGCAGCATCGAGGGTTCCAAGTCGTCGACGGCGATCCGCTCGGTCGGCGTGCCGGTGAGCTCGGCGAGCTCACCGGCCACCGACTCCAGGTCGCGGCGGTAGGCGCGCAGCGAGTTGGCCGCGAGCTTGCGCGCCTGCAAGTGCTCCAGGTAGCTCTCCACCAAGCGCGCCAAGTCCACGCCACACCTCCCGACACGATGATCAACTACGGGAGATGTAACCAGACGGCACCGACAGTCAGCTGTTGCGGATGAAGCGGTCCAGCACCCGCACGCCGAACTTCAGCGCGTCGACGGGGACCCGCTCGTCCACGCCGTGGAACAGCGCGGAGAAGTCCAAATCGGCGGGCAGCTGCAGCGGCGCGAAGCCGTAGCAGTTCATGCCCAGCCGCGCGAAGGACTTCGCGTCGGTGCCGCCGGACATCATGTACGGCAGCGCCTTCGCGCCCGGGTCTTCGGCCAGCAGCGAGGCCTGCATCTGCTCGACCAGCCGGCCCTCGAACTTCGTCTCCACCGGCGGCAGCCCGACCCACTCGCGCTCGACGTCGGGTCCCAGCAGGTCCGCCAGCTCGCGATCGAACGCCTCCTCACGGCCGGGGAGGATGCGGCAGTCCACGGCCGCCTCGGCGACCGAGGGGATGACGTTGTGCTTGTAACCGGCCGTGAGCATCGTCGGGTTGGCGGTGTCGCGCAGCGTCGCCCCGATGATGCGGGAGATGTTGCCGAGCTTGGCCACCGAACCTTCGAGGTCCTCCTCCGGGAAGTCCCAGCCGGTGATCTCGCTGACCCCGTCGAGGAACTCCTGGACGCTGTCGGTCATGACCAGCGGGAACCGGTGGTTGCCCAGCTTCGCCACGGCCTCCGACAGCTGCGTGACCGCGTTGTCCCGGTGCACCATCGACCCGTGGCCCGCACGCGCGCGCACGCGCAGCTTCAGCCAGCGGATGCCCTTCTCGGCGGTCTGAACCAGGTACGCCCGCACGCCGTCCTTAAGGGTCAGCGAGTACCCGCCGACCTCGCTGATCGCCTCGGTGCAGCCCTCGAACAGCTCAGGCCGGTGGTCCACCAGCCACTGCGCCCCCTGGAAACCGCCCGCCTCCTCATCGGAGACGAACGCGAAGACGATGTCGCGCGGCGGCACGATGCCGTCCCTCTTGTAGCGGCGGGCGATGGCCAGGCTCATCGCCAGCATGTCCTTCATGTCCACGGCCCCGCGCCCCCACACGTAGCCGTCCTGCACCGCGCCGGAGAACGGGTGCACCGACCACTCGGCCGGATCCGCGGGCACGGCGTCGAGGTGCCCGTGCACCAGCAGGCCGCCCCGAGCGGGGTCGGCCCCGGGCAACCGCGCCACCACGTTCGCCCGCCCCACCTGGTCGCCGGCCTCGACGTAGGTGACCTCGTAACCCACCTCGCCGAGCTTCTCGGCCACGTACTCGGCCGCGGCCCGCTCAGGCACGAGAGTGTCGGCGTCGCCCGTGTTCGTGCTGTCGATGCGGATCAGGTCACTGGCCAGCTGAACGACCTCGTCCTGCGCCAGCGCCAACCCCGCGTCCTGATCAGTACCGGAGATCCCGTTGTGCTCGCTCACCAGGCATTTCTATCACCCGCTGCGCCAAGAGGGGGGTCCCTGCGAGAGCCAGATGACCATGAGCTAATCTATTAACACAACACAACGGGAACGCACCGGAAACGGCGGCAGACCCGAGATGTCCGAGTGGCGGAATGGCAGACGCGCTAGCTTGAGGTGCTAGTGCCCTACTAATGGGCGTGGGGGTTCAAGTCCCCCCTCGGACACGCACACTATTCACCCGGTTCGCCGGGTGAATTTTTATTTCGGCAGCTCTCTCACCCGGCTCGTAGCGAACCTGCAGGTCAACGGACTCGTAGAGGCCGGCAAGCCGCTCGGGTTTGGAGCTCGACAGCGCCGCGCGGACGTCGCCGAGAGAATCGACCATCGCGTAGATCTCGGCCTCGGAGATCACTCCGCTCGTCGTCGGCGTGTTCTCCAGTTCGGCACGAGCGGCCGCGCGTTCCGCCTGGGCTGTGTTGATCACATCAGTTAGCGCCGCAGGGTCCACTCCGGCACCGATCGCGTCCTGGAACCGGCGCAGCCGAGCCTCGGCGTCAGCCAGTCGAGTCTTGGCTGCCTCGACGGACGCAGATGAGGCCCCGTCCGACTCTTGAGACTCGATCAGCGCTGCCACCGTGTGATCGATCTGGTCCGGCGCGAACAGGCCGCCTAGCCACCCGTTGACGGACTCTCGGAGAAGGTCCTCGCGCAGGTACACCGCGGGCGGGTGCTCGGTCAGCACCGGCGATCCGGGGGCGAGGGTCCGGGCCGGGCACCGGTAGTACATGCCGTGCGCGCGCGGGCTGCCTTCCATCTTCCGCCCGCACACGGCGCATCGAACCCGGCCTCGGAACAGGTACGTCCGCGTCGTGGCTCGCCCGCTGCGTTCGAGTTTGCGAGCGGCCCGCAACTTGCCCGCGCCTTTCGAACGGCGCAGGAGCTGGGCTTGGGTGAAGTCCTCAACGCTCACGATCTGAGGGTGCGCGGGCTTGCGGGAGCGCACGACGGACTCGCTGCCGGCCCGGCGGAAGCGGATCACGTACCCGGCGGCCACGTCGTCCGAATCGATGAGCTGCTCCTGCCTGGTCCATCGCCCGAAGAACGCGTAGCCGGTGTAGCGAGGGTTCTCGAGGATCGCCCGGACCGTGCTGCCCTGCCACCCGTCAGCCAGCCGGTGCCGGTTCTGCTCCGGCCGACGAGCCGAGGGACATGGGATGCCGTCGCGGTTCAGCCCGTTGGCGATCGCGCGGTCTCCCCTGCCGCCGAGGTACTCGGCGAAGATCCGGCGCACGACATCGACGACCTCCTCATCGATGGCGAGCACCTTCAGCCGGTAACCGTCGGCGGCGCGCGATGGGTTCGGGTGAGGGCCGGCGTCCACGACCTTGTAGCCGTACGGCGCCCGGCCGCCCTGGTGGCGACCTTCGTTGAGTACCTGTGCATCCATGGCCGCCCGCACTCGGGCCTGCACGTGCTGGCGCTCCGACTCGCTCATGCCGCCGAGCACGTTCATCAACATCTTGTGCGACGGGTTGCGCTCGTCGAACTTCCCGCCGAGCTCCGGCACCCACAGCTCGACTCCGTGGGCGGCGAACTTCGGGGCGATCAGTGAGAACTGGTTGCCGAACCAGCACCGAGTCCCTTCGCCGACCACGACCGCGTTCCACCCGCGGTTCGGGTCCTTCAGCGCCGCCAGCAGACGCTGCGCCTCGCGACGCCGCTCCCACGGCACCGACCGCGACTGCCCCACGTCGAAATACTCGGCCGCGATCGTGCCGCCCAGCGGCTCGACGAACTTGCTCGCGTTGCCCAGCTGCCATCCCAGAGACGTCTCGGGGTCCTGGTTGTCCTCGGTCGAGCAGCGCCCGTAGAACGCCACGGGCCCGATCCCTTCCTCGACGGGCTCGACCGCGTCGACACCGAGCAGCTCATCTAGCGTCGACCAGGGGTCTCCGCTGATTTCAACAGTCATGTTATCCCTTCACCCGGAGGCCCATCCGGAGCCTCGGTCAGCTCGATCAGTATTGCTAGCAGTATGCGACTCGTTTCCGGTGTTAGTACAGGCAGCTCGTCTGGAACCCGCACCGTGACGGCCTCCTCGTCTCGATCGTCGGCCGTCATTGCTGATCAGCCTCCGAATCACCTGTTGAGCTGATTTCATCAGAGATGCGGCCCACGGCGGATCGGATGTCCGCGGTGAAGTAGCCGCGCACTCGTCGGAGCTCACCCGTTTCGTCCGGGATCCGGTGTCTGGTCGGTCGGCACTCGAGCTGGCCCATCTGCTTGGCGAAGGTGCCGGGTTCGACTTCCAGTGCTTCGGTCAGTTCGGCGCTCGGCACGAACTCGCGCTGGTCGAGCTCGTCTCCGAGGTGGTCGACGACGGAGGCGAGCGGCTCAGGTAGCTCGACGACCGTGCGGTCGGAGCCGCCTGGTCCGCTGCCCAGCGCCTTGACGACGGCCGCTGGGTCGATCGCGCGTGGCCTGTCGTCCCCGGCCGCGTGGCCGCTCAAGGTGCCCGCTGCCTCTCGCAGTGCCCGGCCGCGTTCGCAGATCGATCGCCACTCGGCGTTGTCCATGTAGAAGGTCCGGACCGTCACGGCGACTGTGTCACCGCCGGAGTCGGCTTCACCGTCGGGTCGGAGGATGCCGACTCCCTTGTGGCTGGGTAGCAGTGTCGAGGCGTCGAAGCCTCGGGTGTTCATCTGCTCGCCGACGACGATGTTGGAATCTCGCCAGTCCATCACCCGCAGCGCGAAGCGAGAGCCCAACACAGCACGCAGTCGAGAGGGGATGGTGTTGGAGTCCGGTCGTTGCGTGGCCAGGATGACCACGATCCCGACAGCGGGTCCCTTCCGGGCGAGGTAGGTCAGCAGATCGGCGATGTAGGCGCCGAGGGTGGTCTTCTTGCCCCCGATCTCCTCCTTGGTCGGGTTCTCTAGGTAGACCTGGACCTCGTCGATGATCACGGCGGTGATGGGCATGCCCAGTTCGCGGTCCCGAGAGATGGCCGGGGTGATCTTCGACTCCGGGCAGATCTCGTCGTCCAGCGCGGACATCCGGGAGAACCGCGCTTGCACCTCGGCGACCAACTCGACCAGGTGGTCGCGGACGGCCTCAGCTTGTTCTTGCTCGTCACCGCAGACGTAGCGGTGGGCGACGGCTTCTGCTGCCTGCCAGTCCTTTCCGCCTTTGCCGTCGAAGACGTACAGCTGCGTGAACGGGTCGAGGATCAGGCCAGCGGCGGGCAACCGGCTGGCGCAGGTCTTGCCCTGCCGGGGGATCGATCCGACGATCAGCGACGTCCACACCAGCTGCAAATCGATCCGTCGACTGCGCGCGTCTCGCCCGAACGGAATGGCTCGCCAAGCGTCCCAGTACTCCATGTCCAGCAGCGGGAACCGCAACGCAGGACCTGAGTACGGGTCCTCGTCAGCCACCCAGAGGAACACGCGGCCTGCATGACCGCCTCTCCCCCGGACTCGCTCGACGATCAGCTGCAGCTCATCCACCGCCAGAGCCGACGCCAGTGCTTCGCGGTGCTTGATGACGTCGGCAGCTTTGCGCGTGGCGGGAAGGTCGACGGTGACCGCCCACCCGGAGCCGTCGTGGGCGGCGCGTTCGACGAGGCGGAGCGACTCGTCCTTCCCGATGAGCTTCGCGTCCCGGAACGCGTCGACGAGGATCTGCGGATCCATGGTCCAGGTCAGCGTCCGCGGCCCGGCGAGCACCGGCTTACGCCCGGGCGCTCCGTCCTTTCGTCGTCCGTAGCCGGCCAACGCGACCGCGCATACTCCGGCCGCAGCCCACATCGCGTGTCCGCCGTACACCGCGTACCCGACCGCGAGCACCGCTCCCGCGGCCAAGGTGACCGCACCGGTCACCTTCCAGCGGAACAGAGTGAGTTCACGGATCTCGGTGAACTTGTCCGCGAGCTTCTCGGACTGCTCTGCAGCCTCGCGGTAGTCGTGAACGCGAACCCACTGCCGCCAACCGCGGACCGCAGCCACCAGCCCACGGGCCACCGACCGGACGAACCACCACGGCGAGCGAATCAGGAACGACAGCCCGTCCATGAGCGCATGCTTGGCGGCTTGACGTGACTTCAGCGCCGCAGGAACACGCGGTGAACGCAGCCAGCAGTTCATGAACCGTTGCCAGCGGCTGAGCTGCGGTTCGGGCTCCGGGACGTCATCGATCAGTTCGGCGTCGAAGACGTGGCGCTCAACCTCCCGCGACGCCGCCGGAGCAGGCGCCGTCTTGTCGTTCATCGCTGCTCCACCTCCTCGATCAGCGCAGCGGCGAGCCGGGAAGACAAGCCGCGCGAGCAGCCTGTGACCTCGCGGATCCAGGCCGGCGTGACCGTGATGTCCGGACGCCATGCCTCTCGAGCGCGGCCGAGGTACTCGTCGAACGAGATGCGCCGCTTGGAGTCCGGTGAACGAGGGACAACCGGTTCCGCCACCGGCTCGCCATCGGCATTCACGGACGCCGCGCGGACAGCCGCGGTGAGCTTGTCCCGGAGATCCGTGACCGCCTCAGCAGCGACGAAGACGACCAGTGGCGGCACGGAATGAAGGACCACCATGTCTGCAGCTCTGGCCGCGTAGGCGCCCCAGGTGTTCTGTGAGTGTGTTGGTCGGCGGTTTCGGTCTGGTCCGCCTGCAGGATCGGTGCCGGTGATCGGGAATGACCCACAAGTGTTTTGGTCGCCGCAACAGCGCGGCGTGCCTTGGTCATGACATGTCTTCTCGGTCGCTGGTGCCGTCCTGTTCCGCTGGTTGGCTTGATCAGAAGCTTGTCCGCGGACCTGTCCGCGTGACTCCTCACAGAAGTGCCGCTCGGCGGTCTCCTGCCAGGCCGGTGCCCCAACCCATACCGATGTGGGAAGGAGCTCTGCCGCAGGATGGTCATGCTGGCCGATGTCATCGATGCCGTCGTGGGAGCCGATACCCACCGCGACACTCATACGCTGGAGATGACGACCGCGAGCGGCGTCACACTGGCGACGATCACCGTCCCCAACACCGACGAGGGCGCAACACGGGCACTGTCCTGGATCACCGAGCACGCACCCGGACCACGGGTCGCCGCCGCTGTTGAGGGCAGCCGCAGCTACGGCGTAGGTCTGGCCCGCACGCTCAACACGGCCGGCGTGCGCGTGATCGAGGCTGAGCAACCCACTGTCCGGCAACGCCGGCGCGGCAAGTCGGACCCAATCGATGCGCACCTGGCCGCGCTGCAGGCACTGCGCTTGGATGCCGATCAGTTGCCCACTCCACGCGCCGATGGGGACCGCGAAGCACTGCGGATCCTGCTCGGCGCACGCCAAGAGCTGACCATGACCCGCAGACGCGCCATCAACCAGCTGCGCGCACTGCTGCTGACCGGCGACGACCACGATCGCCACCTGGCCCGCGCCAAGCAATTCAGCAACGCGCGCCTGCACACCCTTATCCACCGCGAGGCGACCACCTGAGAGAGCCGGGAACAGGCCGTTCGCCGTGATGAAGCACGCCGCCGGGCGCTGCGAGTCCGCGACACCGCCACCGAACTGGCCACCAACCACCGGCGCATGACCGAGATCGTGCGTGAGCTCGCTCCCGAGCTGCTGGCCAAACTCGGCATCGGACCGGTCTCGGCGGCCCAAGCTCTCGTCTCGTGGTCGCACCACGGACGTTGCCGCAACGAAGCAGCCTTCGCGGCCCTGGCCGGAGCCAGCCCGCTGGAAGCCAGCAGCGGACGCACCATCCGGCACCGGCTCAACCGGGGTGGCGACCGTGCACTCAACTGCGCCCTGCACGCCATCGTGCTCACCCGATGGCGCAGCTGCCCACGCACCCACACCTACATCCACCGCCGCCGCGCCGAAGGCCGCTCCGACCGCGAAATCCGCCGCATGCTCAAGCGCTACGTCGCCCGCGAACTCTTCCGCACCCTCACCGCCACAAACCCGCCCCGAGAGACACCCACCGCTCCTTGACACACATAGAAGCGTCATGACGTACGTGGCCGCGAGCGTGAACCACTTCGCGCCACGAACCCAACCGCCGGTGCGGATCCCGTACCGCGCGGTGACCTGCTCGGCACGCAGGATCGCCAGCAGCACCAGCGACACCATCGGATCGAGCAGCCACGCGGCAAGCCACGGCAGCGACCAAGCCGCAGCACCGTTAGCAGCGAAGCTCTGGACGTTGGTCATCGTGAACGCCAGGCCGAGCAAGATCCCGCTCCAGCACAGCCGGTCGACCTGCCTGCGCACCTGTTCAACTGCTTCGGCGTCGGGGCGGGTGAGCGGCCGGCGCCGCTCACCCGCTGTCTGCGGGGCGCTCATCGACGCCGCCCCTTCTTCTGCTGCGGCATGTCGACAGCAGTCACGGTCAGCGCCCTGGTCAGCGTGTACGACGCGAACAGAGCCGGGACGCCGAGCACCGCGAGCAGCAGTCCTTCGTTGCCGGGATGCTTGATCACGATCCACTGCACGCCGACGATCGCCGCAGCCGTGACCACCACGCGCCCGGCCAGGGACATGAACCGGACGCTCGTCCGAGCGGCTTCGCTCGCTCGCCGGGTGGCCTTCGCACTCGCCCGCCACACCATGACCAGCGCGAACAAGCCGCCGAGCACAGCCAGGACTTCCACGGGGGTCAGTTGAAGCATCATCGCGCAACACCCCGCTCGGCACGCTCGCCGCGGCAAAGCCAGTGCGCGTGCAGCTCCCGACGGTCGTCCGCGGACAGCCCACCCCAGACACCGCCGGTGTCGGCACCACCGGAGCGGAGTTCCAGTTCGAGGCATTCGTCTGTGACCGGGCAGCCCTGGCACATCGCAGCGGCGAGCTCGCGGTCGGTCAGCTGCTGGTCCAGCCAAGCAGGTTCGTCAGCTGGGAACTCCGCCATGCACAGGCCGTGGCTGCGAACGCAGCCAGTGAGCAGCGCTGTCGGTGCCCAGCGCAGGCGGTCGAGCCGCCACGCGATGCCGATCAGCCAGAGGTCGTTGTAGGAGGTCATCACTTTCGACCTCCGTCCTGCGCCACCGCGGCACCGGACAGGAGCCGGGTCAGCTCGGTCGCGGGGATGACGAGTCGACCGTTCCTGGGTTCGGCCCGCAGCTCCCCGACGCGAATGGCACGGGAAACGGCGGACGACGGAAGGTTGAGGATCCAGGCGGCCCGGCGGACCGAGTAGAAGTCACGGCGCCCGTTTTTCGGCATGGAAGTACCCATTGGAGAAAGCCCTTCGAAAGATTGGGGAAGCTGATTTCAACCGTTATTGGTTGATTTCAGCTCTCAATAAGCATGAGAAATCCGGGCCACGCCCTTTCAGGCGCGGTCATGTCACGAAATGCGTCACGGAACGGCTAACCTCTGCGCGAAGGCGGAGCGCGGAGGAATAGGTGTCGGAAGACTGGGCGGCGGTCGCCAAGGCCATCAACGAGCGCGTGAACGAGCTCGGGTGGCGACAGCGTGAGCTCGCGGAGCGCTCGAACGTCTCGCAGGCGATCGTCCGCGAGATCCAGCACCACGTGGTGGAGCGCAGGCGCAGCGCCCGCACGCTGGAGTCGCTGTCCATCGCGCTCGGCTGGCACCCCCAGCACCTGCTTTTCCTGTTGCAAGGCCGAAAGCCGCCCGAAGCCGACGAACCGATCTCGGACAGCGCCGACACGGTCTGGTCCCGTTTGGACTCCCTCGAGCAGCGCATGGAAGAGATCACCGAGCGGCTCGACGACCTCAAGGGCGACCTCGCGACCGTCATCGAGCACGTCCGTAAGAACCGTTAGCGCCGGGTGGTTTCGCTTGCTGATTGCTTCGTTTTCCATGCCTCTAATTCCAGGCCGAATCCGCCGGGAAACCGATGCACGAAAACCCCTCAGCCAGTGCTCAACCGATGCTCAACCAGTGCACAAACCCACCGCGAAGGGCCGAGCGCGATGAATGTGGTGTCCAGCTGGACGGGGCGAACCGCCTGCGCGCTGCAAGCTGCGATGCGAATGAGCAACGACGAGTTCGCCGCCCACCTGGGAATCGGTTTGCGCACGGTCGCCGGCTGGCACGAGAAGCCGAACCGCCGACCGCAGTCGGAGATGCAGCGCACCCTGGACACGGCCCTGGCGCAGGAAGACGACGCGATCAAGGCCCGGTTCGCGGAGCTGGTGAAGGACACCGCCGACGCCCCGGCGGAGCCGGCGGTCGACGAGGCCGCAGCGGCCGACGCCGAGAAGCGACTGAGCGCTGATCCCGACATCGGTGCAGCTCTCGAATGGCTGGATGCGCACGCAGGTTGGACGCCTGGGACCGCACGCAAGGAGGTTGCGACGCGGCTTGCACGCCTCGACGTGAGCGAGCTGGAGACCAGGACAAGCCGACGAGGGCACGTTGATCAGCGCAGCGTCGCCGAGGTGCTCGGGAAGTACTACGGCGCGAATACTCGCGAGCATGGCCGGTACGCGGCCCGCTACGACGATGCCCAGACCGAGACGAGCGTTCTGACCTGCTCTGATTGGCTCGATCTGGCGTGTCCGCTGTTCGCGGCGCACGACCGGCTCAAGGTCACGAGCTCGGCGCGCGACGTGTTCGCCGAGCTCGACTCCGGCGCGGCCGGCCGCGCGGCGCAGCGACTGGCGGAAACCCTGGCCATGGGAACACGGCTCGTCGACAAGCCGCTCTACCGCCTGCTCGACATCTCCCCCTCGCCGGATGCGATCAACGGCCTGGTGGGCACGTCGCGGTTCGTCGAGTACGCAGTCACTATGGACCTGCTCGAGGGCGAGCTGGTCGACGCGATCTCAGCTGACGCCACGACGGCACACGAGTCCCTACCGCTGCGAGACAAATACCTGCCCGACATCGCTTCCGTGACCGACGTCGCCAACCGACTCTGCTCGGGCGGTCCGCTCGCACTGTTCGCAATCGCCCGGCCTGCGAGCCCATTCCGCGGCGAAGCCGACTACGTGCTCCTGGTGCAAGAGCGCTCGGGCAACGTGCTCAATGCAGCACGCCGACTGGCGGTCATCCCCAAGGGTTTCCACCAACCGATGACCGACCTGCGCGTCGACGCTCAGATCGGCGCGACCCTGCGGCGAGAAGTCGAGGAAGAACTCTTCGGCCGAGACGAGATCGACAACACGACCAGCGAACAGCGCTCCGCCGACCCGATGCACCCGAGCCGGGTCTCGGAGCCGATGCGGTGGCTCATGGAGGATCCGAGCCGACTCCGCATGGAGTGCACCGGGTTCGGCCTGAACCTCCTGAGCGGCAACTTCGAGTTCGCGAGCCTGATCGTCATCGACGACGAGGAGTTCTGGGAGCGCTACGGCGGCCGGGTCGAAGCCAACTGGGAAGCTGCCGGCCTGCACCAGTACTCGAGCCGTGACGGCGACCTGATTTCCGAGCTCATCGCTGATGTAGCGTGGAGCAACGAAGGGCTCTTCGCCCTGCTGCAAGGACTTCGACGGCTCGCCCAGATCGGCGGCGACCGGGTGAGTCTGCCGTCGATCGAATGGGAGGTTCGGTAGTGAGCCGCAACTGGCATCACGGAAACGCTGCAGAAGACGGCAGCGACACCCGCGGCTGGCTACTCGGCCACTTCATCGACCCCACCGAAGGTGGAGTCCGCTCCACCAAGGACCTCGAAGTCAAGTGGGGCACCCACCCCGCCGGCGACAAACGCCCCGAATGGACCACCGACGACCAGCGCACCACCATGCTTCTCCTGGTCGAGGGTCACTTCCGCCTCCACCTCACCGAAGGCACCGTAGACCTCGCAAAGCAGGGCGACTACGCGGTTTGGGGACCGGGCATCGACCACTCCTGGGAAGCCCTTACCGACGCCGTAGTCGTCACCGTGCGCTGGCCTTCTGCCTCGAATTAGCGCCTGACGTCGGGTGCATTCTTTGCAGTATCCCAATAACCCATGATCTGACGGATACGGGTTCCGCCTCTACGGTCGTCTGACATCGGTTGCCGGTATGGATCGCGATCAGCACGGATTGCGTCTGCAAATGCCCATCCCGGTGGGTCATCTGCGGACGTTTTTCGTCGTTTCGTACACATAAAGTGCACGGCGGGGAGCTGACCCTTACCAGATCACCTGGCACGCCGCTCGGACCTACCTAGGTAGACTACGAGCTAGGGGCTATGTAGAGTACGCTCTATGAGGAAGACCAACTCCCTGGTGCAAGTCGCGTTGGCGTTGATGGACGACCCTGCGGCCAAGCATTGGGGGTACGAGCTCAGTAAGCGGGCCGGGGTTCGCTCCGGGGTGCTATATCCGATGTTGACTCGGATGCTTGATCAGGGGTGGATGGTCGACGGCTGGGAGGACGCGTCAACCATCCAAGGTCGGCCACCACGGCGCTACTACGAGCTAACCGAGAAGGGCAAGTTAGAGTTGGGGGCGGTGCTGCGAGAAGCTCGGTCTGATGCCCGGTTCCGGGGCCTTCAGCTGGGGTTAGCGTGATGACCGAACTGATTGAAGCGATGACGTCTTGGCGAAGCCTAGGATTGGCGTTGATCGTGTTTGGGTTCGCACCCGGCTTCGTATTGCGCTTGCTGGTCCTGGTCTATCCTAAGGATGATCCGCGCCGCACTGAGCTCGTTGCACAACTCTACGAGCTCAGTCGCTTGGAACGTTTGTTGTTCGTTGCTGAGCAGCTGGAGACAGTTCTGTTCGAGGGATTCCCGCACCGCGTCAGATCTGTACTCCGGTCGCGCGATCGCGTTCGCACCCAGGTCAAACGCCGGATTCCTGATCCAGGCCTCCCAGTGGCCTATCGGACTGTCGCTGAGCTGTTTGGCCCTGATGAAACCTTGAGACGCTTCAGTGTCATGTTCGGCCTGCGAGGCCGGGCGGTAGACGACCCCGCTAACCACTATCTAGTCACGACGTTGACTTCGGCATTCATCCAGGAAAAATCAGTTGAGGGCCGGTTCCGTAGGTGGCACGCCCGCCGTACTGCCCGCCGGTTGTTGATCGAGGGGATTAGACCGGAAACAAGGCCTGACGTACGGCCGTGACTGGGTTAATGCCGTTGCCCACAAGGGAGGGCCTCTGTCCTCACCCCATCGACCTGGCGAAGCCCTCATCAGCCCGTGTGGAGGTCGATGCGGTGAGGACGGAGCAGCCACGACCGAACCGCAGCCGATGTGCCTGCCCCCTCACCCTGTTGGCCTGCCCGGCGAGGACATCTCTTTGTGTCTGAGCGTGCAGCTTTCTTCTGGCGGAGCCGGGCCCTCCAGCCATCCGATCTGGTCGGCGCGCGGGGTGCCGGGGTGCCGGAAGCGGGCCCCCGGCGGGGCCCCGCTGCGCCGACCTCGGAAATCGCAGGCAGGCGGGCCCGCAGGGCCCGCCCTTGATGAAGAAAAGAAACTCTGAACACGCGCCCAGCGAGGCAGCCCAGCTAGGCAGTGCATCAACGTCACATTTTGCCTGGCGGAAGCACCTCTGATCTCACGCCGGTGGAAACCAGCCGGACCTAGGTCACCATGCTCGACCGCGGGATTTCGGTCAGTCTCGGGGTGTGGCGGTCGAGGACGACGACTCGGGACAGGACGGGCGGGTGCTCGCCCTGTCCGACGGCGTCTTCGCGATCGCGGCCACCCTGCTCGCCCTCGACATCCGCGTTCCGGAAGGGCTCAACACCAGCAGCCTGCACGACGCGCTGCGCGGACTCGCCCCCGACCTGGCCGGATATGCGATCGCGTTCCTCGTCATCGGCGTGCTGTGGCTCGGACACCGCGCGTTGTTCAGCGACATCCGGCGCATCGTCCCCTCCGTCGCAGCGGTGAACGTGGTGCTGCTGGGCTTCGTCGCACTGCTGCCGTTCCCCTCGTCGCTGCTGGCCAACTACGGCGACGAACCGGTAGCGGTGATCAGCTACGCCACCAACGTCGCCGCGATCTCAACGCTGCAGCTGGTCATCGTCACCATCGCCCGTCACACCGGGAGCTTCCGCGCCGGAACGCAGGCACTGTCGGCCTACGCACCCTCCGCAGTGACGATCGTCGGCTTCGCCGCGTCCATGCCCGTGGCGCTGGTGTCTCCCACCTGGGCGCCGGCTTGCTGGCTCCTGCTGATCCCCGCCCACGCGACCATCGACCGCATCGAAAAACGCAGAGCCCGGAACCACCGGAAGTCCTAGCCGACACTCCTCCCGCCGAGGAAATATCGCGTTCGACCTCATTCGCCAGGGTTGACCTGAATGAAGGGCAGTTTCGTTCGTACATCGCTGCTTTCACGTAGCCGGCGGATGCCCTGCAAGAACGCGAAGATACCTTCATTGCTCCAGGACTCGTCTGTGACCAGTTCGCCGACGAGTTGATGGTCAAGGCTGGAGTACAAGCGTAGCCCTGACGCTTCCCAGTTCGCTTCGATTTCTCCGCCATAGCGGGTCCAGAACTCGTCGTCCTCGATGACCAGGAGGCACGCGAACTCGTAGTTGCCGCTTACGAGGTTCAGGCCGAATCCGGTGCACTCCATGCGTACCCGGGCCGGGTCCGCCATGAGCCAGCGCATCGGCTCGGACATGCGTCCTCGATGCAGTGGGGCCGCTGCGCAATTGCCCTCCAGGGTGTTGTCGACATCGGTCCGGCCGAAGAGCTCCTCTTCCATCTCCCGCAGGAGCGTCGAGGTCAGCTGAGCATCCGCGTGCAGGTCCGTCATTGGCTGATGGAATCCCTTCGGGATCACCGAGAGCCTCTGCGCAGCGTTGAGTACGTGGCTTGACCGCTGTTGAACCACGATCGCGAAGTCACGCTCGCGGCGATACGGGTCTGGCGGGCGTGCGATAGCGCAGAGCGCGAGCACTCCCCCGGCGCACAGCCGCCCGGAGAGGTTGAGCACGGAGTCGAGGTTCGGCAGGTAGTAGTCCCGCAGCGGGAGTTGGCCTGACGCGCCGACGGCAAGAGCATCGATCAGCTCGTTCTCGAGAAGATCCATTGAGACCGCGTACTCGATGAAAGGCACCGTTCCGACCTCGGCTGAGATTGCGCCTGGCCGTGCCTCCAGGTTCAGCAGCCGGTAGAGAGGCATATTCGCCATCCGAATCCCCTGTGCCGTGGCTTCGGCGAGCCGATCGATCGCTCGGTCTGACGTGACGACATGTTGAGCGACCGATGTGTCGGTGCGCAGTGCGACTTTGTCATTCCCTCTGCCGAGCTGACATCCGAGGTCGAGCCAGCGGTCGCAGGTCAGAACACTTGTGCGGATCTCGGAGTCGCCGCAGGTTGCGCTGTAGAAGTGGTGCCCGGTCTCCGCGGTCCCGTAATAGTCAGCCACCGATTTAGCGATCTCGCTTCGGCCGACCTTGCGGCGCCGCGCGGGTCTGTCGAGCACTTCATCGGCGGTCAAAGAGGCCAGCCGGGACGTCACCTTCCGTCGCGTCGTTTCAGAGCTCCACCCACTTCGGGCATCAAGCCACGCGAATGACTGCGCCATGTCGACCCGCGCATCAGGGGTTTGAACTGCCGGTGTCGTTTCCCGCCGAGCACTCGTCGGCGCTGCTCCAACGTTGAGGAAGGGTTGCCCCGACGTGTAAGCGTCCTCGTGCGCGGTATCAGACTCTGGCGGAGCCAACAGCACATCGATGCCCACACCGAAGATGGCTTCGAGCAACCTCACCGTCGCCGGTCGAGGTCGTCCGACTGGCCTTCCGCTCGCCGTCTGGCCGGCGACGAGGCGCTGCAGGTGGCGGACGCTCAACGTTCCTGGCTCGTCGTGCTCGCGCGCGAACGCCTCGGCCCACTCCGTGAACTCTTGCAGCGTCTGCCGCCGCTCCCAGATCTTCTGCTCGAGAACCGTGCGCGCCGCCTGCATTGCAACCCCTTCCCCACAGCCGCTCCCGCCAAGTCACGGGTACGTCGCCTTCGCGTCGTTCCGCTGACCGAGAGCTGATGTCAGCATGATTTCAGTCTGACATGGGCCGCTCACAAACGGTCACGAAATCCCTCCGGCGGCGTTGCGCAACCACTCCCCTACCGCCGCCGGATGCCGGCCGTGGCCAGGCACACCTCCAGGCCTGGCCGCGGCCACCCCTCGAACGGAGATCACGAATGAACGCATCAGCAGAGCAGGCCGTCTGGTTCCAGTACCGCCCCGGCGTAGTGGTCGAATCCCTCCGCGTCGCCCACTGCGCCGCTCCAACCAGCACCAACACCGCGGTTCAGTCCTGGTGCCGGCTGAAGTTCGATCCTGCAAACCTCGAGCTGGCCGCAGGGCCCGGGGAACCCGTGACCGCCGAGAAGGCACCTGCTTGCGCACCGTGCGCCGCGTGCCTTCTGCGCCTAACCGCCGCGACAGATACCGGCACTGTCCCCACTGCGCACGACTCAGAAGCGTCCGACGACAGCAAGCTCGCGGTCGTACTCCGGAAAGCCCAGTGGTTGCTCGACGACGCCGCGCACTACCTCCCACAGGGGAACTACGCCCAGCGGGAGCGAGACGCGCTCGCCGCCACGCTCGACCAACTCGCCGGGTTGATCCGCGAACAAGCTCCAGCACAAAGAGACGTCGCCGAGCACCCACAAACTCAATCTCAACTGTGATGACCAAGACGAGCCCCGGCCAGTGCGGATACAGAACCGCCTGGACAGGCAATCTCGCCCCGGACTTGCCGACACAACGCCTGCCACGCATCGACGCCCCGGACCGCAGCGACAACTGGGCATCAACCCGGCCTTCGCTCGGCGTCCTACGCGCTGTGCTGGAAGGCCTCAAACGGCTCTAGCCACTCCAACAGCACAACCGACGGAGCTGAAACAACATGCAGGCACCAACCTGCAAAGGCTGCGGCGAGCCACTACCGCCGCCTTCCCCACGCGGCCGCCCCGCCCGCTACCACGGACCGGCCTGCCGGCAGAAGGCACACCGAGCCCGGTTACGCGCGCAGGCGCTCGGTCAGGACTGGATCGCGCTCGAAGAGGTCGACGCAGCGATCACAGACGTCCGCCGGCTCATGGCCACAGGTGGTAATCCCAGGTCGGCGTTAGCGCGCCTGCTAACCGCTGTGCTCGATGTAGCGAGCCTCCACGGCGTCGTTCTCTCCATCGACTCGCGTCCTGGCACGAGCGTTGAGCGCTTCTAGCCGTTGCGAGATGCGGGCAACCTCCGCCGAGCGTCCCTGCCCTCGGTAGAACGAGATCGCACTCCGCCAGCATGACTCGGTCTTCGACGAGTCTTCGAATTCATGCACAACACCCAGTTGCACCAGCACGTCGGCTTGGCCAGCCGTGTCGCCCAGCTCCTCATACAGTCCTAGCGCCAACTCCAGGTGCTCAACGGCTTCCTCATACTGCCCACTCCACCCCGCGATGTGGCCGAGACTGACTCGAGCGCCGGCTTCCCCGCTGCGGTTCTGGGTGCGCTGGCACCGTGCAAGGGCATCGGCACAGATCTCTTGAGCCTGCTCGTGGTCCCCGAGCTTCGCCGTGCACCAGCCGACTTCGTTCAGAGCATGCGCACCGCTCACTTCGACACTGCGTTTCTCGTACAGGCGCAGCGCACTCTTCGCGTGCTCGAGAGCCATGGCGTCGTTCCCCTGCTTGCCCCACTCAGCCGCCATCGCTCGGTGGGTGTGCGCCTGCCCCAGCTCGTCGCCGTCACGCTCCGCCCCAGCCAACCCTTCGCTCAGGTGGGCGAGGGCAGCTTCGTGGAGTTCGAGCTGCGTACAGGCTCGCCCGAGATGCCGGTAGGAGCGAGTCCGAAGCTCGGCGCTCTCGAGATGGTGCGACGCTCTGGCACCGGCTTCCCAAGCTGCCAGGTTGTCGTGAAAGTGGCCCTGGCGGAGTTGGAAGGTCGTCATCGCCCACGCGAGCTGCCAAACCGCGGCGTGCCATCCCTTCTCAACTGCGCTCTGCTGGACGGCGAGAAGGTTGGCCCGTTCCGCCACGAACCATCCCCACGCCACCCCCTCATTCGAGAGCTTCAGTGGCTGGCATCCGCTCGGGAGCTCGGAAAGTGCAATGGGCGCGTGGTGGGGTGCGATAAGCAGGTCCGCAGCATGCGCGGTGTGGGCCGAGAACTCGACGAGCCGGCGCCATGCCTCATCGACGTCGCCGTCCGGCAGGTCGCGGCGTGCCCGTTGCCCGGCGTAGAGACGGACGAGGTCGTGCATCCGGTACCGGTCCTTCGCACCGCGGCTGACCAAGGACACGCTTACCAAAGCCTGCAAGGTGGAACGCAGCTCATGCACCGGGATGCCGCTGAGGCTTGCTGCCGCAGCGAGGCTGATATCAGCCCCTGGCGCAATCCCCATAAGGCCGAACAAGCGAGCCTCCTGCTCATCGAGTGCCTGGTAAGACCAGGACAGCACCGTTTTCAGGCACGCTGTCGGTTCCCCCGCGTCGAAGGCGTCGAGTCGAGAGGACCGGCCATGAAGCTCCGCGGCAAGCTCTGCGAGGGGAACTTCAGGATTGAGCTGCGCACGTCCCGCGACAATGCTGAGCGCAAGCGGGAGGCCCGCGCAGTAACGGACGAGCTCCGCCACGGCATCGGCTTCTGCTTCCAACCGCGCTTGTCCAAGACGTCGCGCGAGTAGCGCGCGCGAATCCTCCACGCCGAGGGTGCGACCGCGATTGGACGTGCGCTGTGGGCGGTTACCAGCCTGGCCAGGTTATCCCGACTCGTCACCAATACCGTGCAGCTCGGCGTCCCGGGCAGCAACGGCGCGACCTGAGCACTGTCCCTTGCATTGTCCAGCACGATGAGCATTCGGCGATCAGCGACCAGGCTTCGGTACAAGCCAACCTGTGCGTCCAGGTCTTGCGGGACATCCTTCGCCGGAACCCCCAAGGCATCGAGAAACCCTCGCACAGCCTCACGAGACGACAGCGGCTCGTCGACCGGATCGAAGCCGCGTAGGTCGACGAAAAGCTGTCCGTCTGGGAAGCGCTCGGAGTGCTCATGCGCCCAGTGCAGGGCCAACCACGTCTTACCGATCCCTCCGGCGCCGCCAATGGCGGAAATGACGACGGTGGAGCCCCGCTGGGTCTCAGCATCCAGCGCACTGGTGAGAGCAGCGAGTTCCTCACTCCGGCCGGCGAAAGCACCTGGAGCTCCGGGCAACTCACGAGGTATGACCGTGGGACGCCTCGCGGGCTGGTTCACGTGGACATCACCGTTCATCTCACCCGTCTGGAGCAGCGAATGAACGTATGCAGATCCCACCTCGTTGTGCACCTTGTGCCTACGCATAAACGATCAGTTTGCCTTAATTGACCTGCGGGCGTCGCACAACCCCTACGGACGAACACGGCCTGCTGGTCACTTCGGTGACCACGATCCATTGATTGCGGCAGCAATCACCCCATCCGGTCATCGTGGTGTCCGCGTCGTAACGTCAATAGGTACATCTTCCGTTCGGCTCCTAAACGTCACTCTCGATGGCACTATTGAGCCCGATGACATCGAAATCACAGTGGCGCCGATGGATCCTCTGGGCAAGCTTGAGTTTGCCCACCGTCGGCCTTGTCCTCTTCCTCGTCGCTCTGGGGCTGGACCGGCGAACCAGACTGCTGGGGTTCTCAGCTTGTTCGCGACCCTCGCAGGTGTCGTCGTGGCCGTCAGAGCCTACCGAGCGGACTGCCGTGCCGAGCGCACTTCACCGCGAGATTCCGCAGAGCCACCAAGCAGGACGAATCAACAGTCCTGACCAGCCTGAGCAGGGTGGAAGGAACCGAGCAAACAAGCGCCAGTGATGACGGAAGAAGCTCCAGCTTGTACCATCAATCCGTCTGCTGCCCCGTCCCCGTCGTGCGACTGCGCAGCGGCGCCTATTCGGTCATGCACTGCCGCCAAGTAGCACTGTGAACGGGTCAATAGCCTCCAGTTGGAGAACAGGTGCTCTGCACCCGACAGTCGGGCGATTGACTCCCGACTAACAGCTCGTCCAGTGTCACATGTTGAGTCTGGCAGGCACCGCCAAACCTGTCAGACCTGTCTGGTTAGCTTTCGGTTGTGAGCTACTGGTGGGTGAATCAAGGACAGACGTTCGCTGCCGAACGACGCGACGGTTTCCTGTGGGCGCCCAAGACCGGGAAGAACGGCAGGTCTTTCGGCCACTGGCAGACAATGAGCATGGTCCGGCCTTCTGATGTAGTTCTCCACTACGCCAAGGGGGCAGTGCGAGCCATCAGCCGTGCAACTGCGAGCGCTTCGGATGCACCCAGGCCAAGCTCCCTGCCGGACGGCGTGTGGGATCAGCTCGGTTGGCTACTCCCAGTGGATATGAACGATCTCGCCCAACCGATCACGCTGGACGAAATTCCGCCGATGATGCGGTATCAACAGGCACAGCCGATGTTCAACCAACATGGCGGCGTTGTGCAGGGCTACCTCTACCAGGTCGACATCGAGTGGTTCGCGCAGTTTGCTCGCCACTTTGCCGACCGCCTTCCCGTTGGCGTCGAGATCGAAGCGAGAGTCCCAGCAGAAATCGCGGGCGGCGCGGAGAACCTGCTCCGAGTCCTCATCGGCGAGCAGCTTCTCACCTTCGACGGAGACAACGAGACCATCACCGCAGTGCGTGGCAGCAAGGCGATCGTTTCTTCGACTGGCGCTACCCAAAGCCAATCGGTCCCCGTCTCCGACGTTCAGAGAGCCCTGGATCTGCTGCAGCGCGACAGCTCGGTGATCTGCCAACCAGAGCACGTGGGTGATCACAGCACTTTCATCGGCGCAGTGCTCCGGACCTTGCCGGGCACCCAGTTGCTGCTGCAACCGCCCACGATCTCGCTCGAGCCGCCTTCCGACAGAAGCACCGCACGTCCCGGCAGGGGCACATCCATGCCGAGCGGCCCGCTGGACAAGCAGGTCACCCGGAACACGCGCACCGAACAGCCGGCCCTGCGGCGCAGCCTGGTCGGGAACAAGTCGATCTCCCAGTGCGCGCTGTGCGGCGAGGAAATGCCCATCGAGTTTCTGGTCGCCGCCCACATCAAACAACGCAGCCTTTGCAGCGACGAGGAGAAAAGCGACCTGGTCAACATCGGAATGTTGGCGTGCAAGTTCGGTTGCGACGACCTGTACGAGCTCGGCTATATCAGCGTTGATCCGTCCGGGGTGATCGTCGCAGCATCCGCAGACGAATTGCACGGAAACTTCATCTCCAGCGCGCTCGCCAGACTAGCCGGCGCACCCTGCAGCGCCTTCACCAGCGCAAATGCAAAGTACTTCCAATGGCACCGGGAGAATAAGTACCGCGGCGGTAGTTTCGAACTTCACTGACGTCCGTCATACGCCGAGCGACGACTTCGACGCCAACGCATTGTGTTGAAAGCTCACCTCAAGTTCGATGGGCCGCCGTTGTTGATGTACTGCAGGTCAGGCCCGAGGCGGCCACCGGGATCAGCTCGCCACTCTGGTGCTCGAACTGCTTTCCCGAGCCCCTGCCTAAGACAGCACAGGAGGAGGAGCTACGAAAGGTTGTGCTCAGCGCCGCTGGCGGACCCTTACGCCAGCGTTGATTCGGCAATGCTGCGGGGACACAGACGACTGAGGATGGTGTTCAGCAAGGTTTGACATCGAAGCGGTTGTTCTTTGGCCAACCGTTAGTACGACCGTTCCCGGACTGGGCACTCACATACCCAGCCTGGGGTACGCCATCGGCTCGCTGGCGGGACTCCGTCATCTGATGTTAACCGGGCTCTTGATTTCTGGTTCGAGGTGGCCGTTGTGTCGAGGTTCTCGGATCAGTGCGATGGACACGAGCGAGATCGCGGCGACCGCGGCGATGTAGCCGGCGATGGCGTATCCGGACCCTGTCGCTTCGATCAGGCTCGCGGCGATGATCGGGCCCAGTGCGGCACCGAGCACGCCGGCGAGCTGGTAGCTCACCGAGGCGCCGCTGTAGCGAACCCGGGTGCTGAACATCTCGGCGAACATCGCTCCCGTCGGCCCACCGGACGGGCTCAGCGCCACGCCGAAGACCAGGATGTGGGCTGCGAGCATCAGCGTGAACTGCCCCGTGTCGAACAGCGCGAACGCGGGGAAGATGAACGCCCCCATCCCGATGACTCCCCAGATGTAGACCGGTTTTCGTCCGAACCTGTCGGAGGCCGCCCCGGCGACCACATGCAGCACGGTGCTGATCGCAGCTGATAGGACGATGACTCCGAGGACGCTGGTGCGCGAGGCGCCGACGACGGTGGTTCCGTAGGTGGCGAGGTAGGCGATGAAGATGTAGGAGACCGTGCTCTGGACCAGGAAGGCACCAGCGCCCAGTGCCACCTGGCGAGGGTGTCGCCGGAAGACCTCCGCGATCGGCAACCGGACCGTGGTTGTGTCGCGGACCGCTTCGAACACGGGGCTCTCGGCGACCTTCAGTCGGATGAACAGGCCGACCACGATGAGGATCGCGCTGGCCCACCGCCTTGGCTGCCGTGAACGCACAGCAGCCACGCAATTCACGGTCGGGCCGGGCCGCCAAACGTCGCTTCTTCGAGTCCAGCCCAGGTGAACGGCAATTTGACGAGTTCGAGGTATTGGAAGGTGCGCGAGCTCTGCACACCGTCGATCCGGCGAAGGCGTTCGCCGGTGAGCTCGCCGAGCACCGCTTTGTCGGAGCAGGTCACTTCCAGCATCAGGTCGAATGAACCGGCAGTACTGATCGCGACCTCCACCTCGGGGATCTCCCGCAGCGCGGCGCGAACCTTTTCCACGGGTCCGCTGACAGTGAGCCCAATACCGGCTTGAACGCGTGACGACGTGGTCAACGGGTTCTCAACGGTCACGATCCGCACCACACCAGAATCAAGCAGTGCCTGGACCCGCCGGCGGGTACTGCTGTAGCTGAGCCCGGACGCCTGCTCGAGATTCCGGAAAGTCGCCCGGCCGTCCTTCTGCAAGGTCCGGATGAGGGCGTGGTCGGCCTCATCCAGGCTAGGGGCGGCCTTCTGCCGCGGTCCGGTCGTCTCCGCATCGAACCCAGCGGAGTATTTGTCCACCGTCAGGAAGGTGAACACTTCGGCGATCTGGACGCCGGGCACGCTGCGGATCTCTTCATCCAGGACGGACAGGAGTGCGCTGTCGTCGCGACACACGATCTGGGCAATGATGTCGTACGGCCCCGCCACACACACCACGAGATCGGCTGCCGGAACTGCGGCGATGCGCTCCGCAATGGCCCGAGCCGGTCCTTGGACGCGAATGGCGACCAGCGCGAAGGTCGAGTAACCGAGAACCCTCGGCGAGACGCTCCCGATGATCGACACAACCCCTGCGGACTCGAGCCGCTTCAGCCGTTCACGGATCGCGTCTCCCGAGAGGTCGACCGCGACGCCGAGGTCGGCGTAGCTCATTCGGCCGTCGGTTTTGAGCAGGTCCACCAGCTTGCGATCGACCCCGGACAGCGCGGCGTGCCCGGCGGGCTGGCCGGGGTCGCTGCTGGTCGGTTTCATGGAAGGCACTCTATCGAGAGTGTTACCTGACGGTTTGTTACCGGGTCCGGATGGCAGCGGCGTCGCCTTGCAGGGCCGGTGCCCACGACGACAGGAGCTCGTATCCGACGTGGGCTGCCGCGATCCCGGTGATCTCCGCGTGGTCGTAGGCCGGAGAGACCTCGACGATATCGGCGCCGACGACGTTGAGCCCTGCCGTGGCGCGCAGCATCGTGAGCAGTTCGCGGCTGGTCAGTCCGCCAGATTCCGGCGTGCCTGTGCCGGGGGCGAACGCCGGGTCGAGGACGTCGATGTCGACCGAGACGTAGACCGGCCGCTCCCCCACCCTGGAGCGCAGTCGCTCGATCACACCCCGGACGCCGGTGAGGTCGAGTTCCTCGCACCGCGACACGGCGAACCCGAGCGCCCGGTCGTCGTCCATGTCGGCGGCTCCGTACAGACCGCCGCGGGTGCCGATGTGCATGCAGGCTTCGAGGTCGAGCAGGCCCTCCTCGGAGGCGCGGCGGAACGGCGTGCCGTGTTGGACCGGCGTGTTGAAGGTGCCCTCCCAGGTATCGAGGTGCGCATCGAAGTGCACCACCGCGACCGACCCGTGGTGGGCGTGAATCGCGCGCAGCACGGGCAGGGCGATGGAGTGGTCACCGCCGAGGACGAGGAGCCGCTTGCTGCGCTCGAGCGCGTCACGAGCGCCTCTCTCGATTTGGTCGACCGCTTCGGGGATGTCGAACGGGTGTGCGGGCATGTCGCCGAAGTCGGCGACTTGCTGCGTGGCGAATGGCCAGGCGTCGGCTTCCGGGTTGTACGGGCGCAGGAGCCTTGATGACGCACGGATGTGGTTCGGGCCGAAGCGAGCGCCGGGGCGGTAGCTGACGGTGGTGTCGAAGGGGATCCCGACGACACCTGCGTCGATCTGGCTGACCTCGTCGACCCGTGGCAGTCCGGCGAACGTCGCGGGAATCGCGGTTCGTGGGACTCGGGTGGTGTCGACCGGACCGACGACGTCTCCGATGCGGACGCGGGGCTGTTCCCAGAACGGGCGGGACTCGGAGCTCATCGCTTCTCCTGATCGGTGGTGCTCCGGCTCACGGTCGTGTCGAGGACCGTGGTCTTGGCTTCGGTGTACTGGCCGACCGCCGACGCACCGAGCTCGCGTCCGAACCCGCTTCCCTTGGTACCGCCGAACGGCAGCGTCGGATGGAACAGCCCGTAGGTGTTGATCCAGACTGTTCCGGCTCGCAGCCGCCTGCTGAGCCGGTGCGCCCGGCCGGTGTCGCTGGTCCACACCCCCGCGGCGAGGCCGTATGCCGTTCCGTTTGCGATCTCGACGGCGTGGTCGTCATCGCGGAACGGCAACACGGTCAGCACCGGACCGAAGATCTCCTGCTGCGCCATCGCCGAGTCTGGCCGAAGACCGGTGACCACGGTCGGTTCGACGAAGAACCCCGAGCGGTCGATTGCGTTGCCGCCGGTCGCGAATTTCGCTCCGTCGGCGCTGGCCTCGGTGAGGAAGTCGAGGATATTCGCTTTATGAGCTGCCGAGATGATAGGGCCGACCTCCGTGCCCTCGTCGAGGGCGTGTCCGACGACGAGTTTCTTCGTCCGCTCGACGAGCTTGGCGACGAACTCGTCGTGGATGCTCTCCTGCACCAGCAGCCGACTGCCGGCCACGCACACCTGACCGGCGTTGGTGAAGATCGCCACCAGTGCGGTGTCTGCCGCAGTCTCGAGGTCGGCGTCGGCGAACACGACGTTGGCGCTCTTGCCTCCCAGCTCCAGTGAGACCTTGGTGAGGTTGCTCGTGGCCGCCTCCATGACCTTGCGGCCCGTGACGGTGGAACCGGTGAACGCGATCTTGTCGATGCCCGGGTGAGCTGCGAGGGCGGCGCCAGTGGTAGCGGCGCCGGTGACGACGTTGAACACGCCGGCCGGCAGACCGGCTTCAACAGCCAGGCGCGCCAGGTGCAAGGTGGACAGAGAGGCGAGCTCGGACGGCTTGGCGACGACGGCGTTGCCGGTCGCCAGCGCCGGCGCGAGCTTGTAGGTCAGGATCGGCAGCGGATAGTTCCACGGGGTCACTGCGGCGCAGACTCCCAGTGGCTCGTTGGTCGTGTAGGCGAAGAGGTCACGCGGAGCCGGGATGACGGTGCCCTCGTGCTTGGTGGCCCAGCCGGCGAAGTACCGCAGCACCGAGATCGCCTCGCGAATGTCTTCGTCTGCCTCGGCCCGCGGCTTGCCGGTGTCGAGTGCCTCCAGTTCGGTGACGAGTTCGAGGTCACGTTCCAGCAGGTCGGCCATGTGGTGCATGACTTGCTCGCGGTGCTCGGCATCGGCCTCGGACCACCGGCCGTCGTCGAAGGCCGCCCGAGCCGAGCGCACGGCCTCATCGACGTCGTCTTCGCTCGCTGCGGGGAGCACCGCGATGGTCTCGCCGCGACCGGGATCGACATCGATGATTTCGGCGCCCGCGCCGGTGCGCTCGGTCCCGCCGATCACCTGCCCAGGAGGGGGCGCCGCGAGCCATTGCGCCGTGGCTTCGGTGGTCCTGTCCCGGACCTGCTCGGCGAGGGTCATGCGACCTCCTCCTGGTTTCGCGGAGTGAACGACACCGGCAGTGACTGCAATCCGTTGACGAAGTTCGACACCAGCGGCACGGGTTCGCCGCTCACGTCGATGTCGGGCAGGATCTCGAAAAGCTCCCGGAAGAACACCGTGATCTCCTTGCGGGCGAGAACCGCACCGAGGCAGAAATGGGGGCCGCCACCACCGAATCCGGCGTGCTGCTGTTCGCCGCGGTCGAAGTCGAGCCGTTCCGGGGACGGGAATACGGACTCGTCGCCGTTGGCGGAGATGTACCAGAGCACGACCTTGTCGCCCTTGCGGATCCGCCGGCCGTGCAGCTCAACATCGCGAGTGGCGGTACGGCGGAAATGCATGACCGGCGAGGTCCAGCGCACGATCTCCTCAACCGCGATACGGGCCAGCCCGTCGTAGTCCGCTTGCCACCGGCGGCGCGTCTCCGGGTAGCGGGACAGGGCCAACATGCCCTGCCCGATGCTGGTTGTGGTCGTCTCGATGCCTGCGGTAACCAGGAGCGCGAAGAACACGGCGATCTCATGGCTGGACATGCTCTGGCCGTCGATCTTGGCGGCGAGGAGCTTCGCCAGAAAACCGGCGTCGGGCGCGGGGGCGTCGCCAACCTGCCGGAGCAGCGTCTGCGCGTAGTCAACGATCTCGAGCACGGCCCCGTACGCATCGGCTGTTCCATAACCGCTCAGCGCGGTGTTGGTGAGCTCGATCAACCGGGGTCGGTCGGCGACCGGGACACCGAGCAGCTCACAAATGATCTGCGCCGGGAAATCGCCAACAAGGTCGGCCATGAAATCGGCCGATCCGCGATCCGCGATCCGCAGAATGCAGCGGCGGGCGTGCGTGCGGATATTGTCCGTCATCCGCTCCACGGTGCGCGGTGTGAGCACTCGGTTGACGATCGAGCGATGGCGGGTGTGCTCATCGCCGGTCATGTTCAACATGCCGCCGAAGATGTGCTGCATCTCCGGCTCCATGTCGACGATCTCGGTACCCTGGTCGGAGGTGAACAGTTCCTGGTTCTTGCTCGCGGCCACGACGTCGTCGTAACGCACCAAGGACCAGAATCCCCGCCCGCCTTCGGGGAACCAGTCGGTCTTCGGCTCCTCGTGCCATGAGACCGGGTGATCCCTGCGCAGCTGCGCGAACACTTCCAGTCGGTCGCGGCGCTGCCACAGCTGCGGGTCGGCGAGGGACAGATCAGTCAAATTCGAAGTCATGATCGCTCCGGATAGGTCACAGGTCGAGCGTGAGGCGTTCAGTCCGGGAGCGTCCGACACAGATCATCATGGTGTCGTTCTGCTCGCGTTCCTCGTCGCTGAGCACTTGGTCGCGGTGGCACGGAAGCCCCTTGAGGACACCGGTCTCGCACGAACCGCAGTAGCCCTCCTCGCATGAGAACGGTACCTGCGGCTCGACCGTGCGGACGACGTCGATGAGGCGGTCATCAGGACCGACCTGAAGCACCTCACCGGTGGAGGCGAGCTCGACTTCGAAGGAGTCCAGGCCGCCGTCGCCGGTCGTGTCGACCGCGCTTTGGGCCGCACCGAAGCGTTCCAGGTGCAGCTGTCCCGGCTCGAGCAGTTCCTCAGCCAGTTCCTCGAGCGCGACCAGCAGTGGTTCCGGCCCGCATGCGTAGACCGCGGTCGACGCCTCCAGGTCGGTGAGTGCGGTACGCAGATCCGGCCTACCCTCTTCGTCCTCTGGCACAACGATGACTTCAGCAGACGAGGCAGCACTGCCCCGGAAACGTGTCAACTCGTCCACATAAGCCATGGATCTGCGGTTACGTCCTCCGTAGAGCAACGTCCACGGTAGGCGCTGGCGAGTCACCTGGTCGATCATCGCCAGGATCGGCGTGATGCCGATGCCGCCGGCGATGAACAGGTAACGGTCGGCCTCGACGAGGCGGAAGTGGTTGCGAGGGCCACGAATCCCGATCTCGGTTCCGGGGTGCAGGTTTTCGTGCACCTCCCGGGAACCGCCTCGGCCTTCTTCCTCGCGCAGAACGGCGATCCGGACGACACCGCGGTGGCCCTCGCCACCGCAGATCGAGTACTGCCGAACGAGCCCGGAGGACAACACCACGTCGAGATGCGCGCCGGGCTCCCACTCGATGGTGTGGCCGTCAACGTGGGTCAGTTCCAGCTCGACAACGCCGTCGCTGAGTTCACGTCGGGCGGTGACGGACATGGGGTGGGTCGTGTTCTGCACAGCTGCTGCTTTCTCGGGCGCGGTCATCGCGGATCTCCCATCGCGGCGCCATCCGGCGTGCGCAAGACTCCCCGCTCCGCTAGGGAAACGGCCATTTCCGCGCCGCCGTCGGTGACGATGTCTGTTCCGTTGATCCAGGAGGCGTCCTGGCTCGTGAGGAAAGCAACCACATTCGCGATCTCCACAGGCGTGCCGTTGCGGCCGCCGGCACGTTCGGTGAGCGGATCGAGTTCGGCATGCCCCATGGATTCGTAGAACTCGGCCAGCAGCGGCGTCTCGATGGGACCCGGGCTGACGCTGTTGACCCGAACGTGGCCGAGGTGACGCTGGGAAGCCACGTTGGTCCACACGATGACGGCCTGCTTGCTGCGCTCGTAGGCGTCGTAGCCGCTGGCGAGGTTCTTCTGTGCCCAGTCGAGGCCACTGCGGTAGTCCGGTGTCGCGATCAACTCCGACACGGCGGGCAGCGCAATGCGCCAGTTCCAGCCAGCCGTGCTGGCGAGGTTCACGACGCTGCCGCCCGGCGTCATGCCCGGGACCAGGAGATCGGTCAAGGCACGCAGCCCGAGGAAGTTGACACCGACGATCGTTTTGACCGGCGCGGTTCCGGCGACACCCGCGATGTTGCACAGCACGTCGACGCCGTCCCCGATGTCAGCCGCAGCACGCGCGATGGCCTCCCCCGAGGTGAGGTCGCACTCGATCCACCGGTGGCCGGCGTCGCCGCGAACGCGATCCACCACGACCACCTCGTCGCCGGACTCGGCGAACCGCGCCACCGTCGCGGCACCGATACCCGAAGCTCCACCCGTGATCACCACGCGTCTGCTGTTCGCCATTGATCAGTGCCTCCACCCTGCAGTCACGAGCCAATGAAGAGAGTTTAAGTCATACAATCCCATTCAGTCAAGCGATTTCACCACTAGAAGCAAGTTTTACGCGCCTTTTAGTCATCCGGCAGTGGGGGCTCGAGTGTTCCTCACAACAAGGTGTGCACAACGAAAAGCGGTCCGGCCGGGCTTCCCGGCCGGACCGCAGGGCTCTTCTCTAGCTGACGTGCGAGAACGTCCGGTCCTAGCGCGCTTACCGTGTGGCGGTCGCCTCCGCGACGATGGCCTTCGCGAGAACCTCGAGTCCGTCGCGCAACAGGTCCTCCTCGATGACCAGCGCAGGCAGGAGGCGCACGACGTTGCGGTGCGGACCCGAGTTCATGACGATCACGCCTTCAGCGTGGCAACGGGCGATCACCCGCGCGCACAGATCGGTGGCGGGAGCACCGTCCTCATCGACCAGCTCCACGGCGACCATTGCGCCGCGGCCACGAACCTCGGCCACACTCGGGTAGGCCGCCACCAACGGCTCCAGGCATTCCCGCACCACGGTCTCGATCCAACGTGCCCGTTCGAGTAGGCCCTCGGCCTCGACCGTCTCGAGCGCCGCGATAGCCGCGGCGCAAGCAACTGGGTTGCCGCCGTAGGTCCCTCCCAGCCCACCGGGTCCCACCTTGTCCATGACGTCCTTGCGTCCGGTGATCGCTGACAGTGGCAGGCCGCCGGCAACCCCCTTGGCGATGGCCACAATGTCAGGCACAACATCTTCGTGCTCGATCGCGAACCACTGCCCGGTGCGGCCGATTCCGCTTTGGACCTCGTCGGCGATCAGCAGGATGCCGTTGTCGCGGGCAAAAGTGGCCAGTTCGGCGAGGAAACCGGCAGCGGGCACGATGAAGCCGCCCTCTCCCGCGATGGGCTCGGCGACGATGGCGGCCACCTGGCCAGCGCCCACGAGCGTGGTGATCGCCTCGACCGTGCGGGCTGCCGCCGCCGGACCGTCGAGCCCGTCGCGCAGTGGGTTGGACGCGGGCACGCGGTAGATCTCCGGAGCGTAGGGACCGAATCCCTGCTTGAACGGCGCCGACCGCGCGGTCATGGCCAGGGTGAGGTTGGTGCGTCCGTGGTAGGCGTTGTCGAGAACCACGACGGCCTGCCGCCCGGTGGCCACACGGGCGACCTTGACGGCGTTCTCCACGGCCTCGGAACCGGAGTTGAACAGCACCGTGGTCTTCGGGTGATCACCCGGAGTGAGCCTGTTGAGCCGCTCGCAGATCTCGATGTAGGGCTCGTAGGGCGAGACCATGAAGCAGGTGTGCGTGGCCGCTGCGGCCTGGTCTCGGACGGCGTCCACCACGCGCGGTGCGGACACGCCCACAGTGGTGACACCGATACCGGCGGCGAGGTCGATCAGCTGGTTCCCGTCGACGTCGGTGACCACCGCCCCGGAAGCCGAGGCGGCGTAGATCGGGAGCGCCGAGGCGACTCCGCGTCCGACCGCGGCTTGCCGCCGTGCGGCGAGCGCGAGCGATTTCGGACCGGGGATGGCGGTCTTGAGCAGGCGGCGCTGGGTCATGTTCTCTCCGTTCTTGGTCATCGGCGCGGTCACCAGGTCACCGCGATGTACTTCGTCTCGAGGAATTCGGTGATGCCGTGACGGCCGCCCTCACGCCCGATACCGCTGTGCTTGGTGCCGCCGAAAGGAGCAGCAGGATCCGACAGCACACCTGTGTTGATTCCAGTCATACCGGCGTCGATGCGCTCGGCGACGCGGAGTGCGCGCGCCAGGTCCCCGCTGTACACATACGACGCCAATCCCATGTCGGTGTTGTTGGCGATCGTCAGAGCCTCGGGTTCGGTGTCGAAGGGCACCACAGGTGCCACCGGGGCGAACATCTCGTGCTGCAAAACAGCGGCATCCGGAGCGACGTCGACGAGCAGGCTCGGTGCGACGTAGTACCCATCATCGACCTGCTCACCGCACATCACCGAGCGTGCACCATCGGCAACGGCGGCCGAGACGGCCTTACGGACCGATTCGAGCGCGGAGCCACTGGCCATCGGGCCGACCTCGACGTCCGCGTCGGTTCCCGAGCCGACCTTCATACCCGACAGCGCGTCGGAGAGCCGGGACACAAACTCGTCGTGCACCGAGCGGTGGATGATGAACCGGTTCGCCGCCGTGCAGGCCTCGGCGTTGTGCCTCATCTTCGCCACGACGGCACCTTCGACGGCCGCGTCGAGATCGGCGTCGTCGAACACAATGAACGGCGCGTTGCCGCCCAGCTCCATCGAGCACTTGAGCACGCGGTTGCTGGCCTGAGCCAGCAACTGGCTTCCCACCCGCGTCGATCCGGTGAACGACAACGCACGCACCGGCCCCTCGGCGATCAGGTCGCCGACGACGTCGACGTCGCGAGTGGTCGGCACGACGTTGATCACACCAGCCGGAACACCGACGTCGTCGGCGATCTCGGCGATGACCAAGGCGGTCAGCGGGGTCTGCCATGAGGGCTTGACGATCGTGGTGCAGCCGGCCGCCAGCGCGGGTGCGATCTTGCGGGTGATCATGGCTGCCGGGAGGTTCCACGGCGTCAGCAGCAGCGATACGCCGACCGGCTGCGAGATCTCCATGATCCGCCGCGCTCCACTGGGCGAGCTGGACAGGAAACCGGGAAGCCGGACCGCTTCCTCGCTGTACCAGCGGAAGAACTCGGCTGCGTAAGCCACCTCGGCACGGGCGTCGGCCATCGGCTTGCCGTTCTCGGCCACGATGAGCGCCGCGATCTCCTCGGTGCGCGCAATGGTCTCGGCGTACATCGCGCGCAGGAGCTCGGCTCGCTCGCGCGGTGCGGTCTCGCGCCAGTCGTCGGCGGCGCGCTCCGCGGCGTGAGCCGCCGCCCTACCGTCGGCGATCTCGCCGTCGGCGACGGTGGCGAGCACGGTCCGTGTGGCAGGGTTCTCGACGTCGAACCGCCGCCCGGTGGAGCCAGGGACCCAGCGGCCGTCGATGTAGAGGTCTGTCGGGGTGCTCACGGCGTCACATCGCTTCCGGTGGTGGAGCGCAGCTCGTTGCCGGACCCCAGTCGCGGTACGAGACCGGGTTCGGCGGACTGGCCGTCGAACAGCAGCGGCAAGTGCGGCAGCGCCGGATGGCTGCCGTCCTCACGTCGCAGGCGCTCGTCGGCCATGGGTATAAACAAGCCTCGGTGCGCCAGCTGCGGGCAATGGCGCACCTCGTCGATGGTCTGCACGGCACCGGCGGGCTGACCCGCAGCCTGCAGCTTGGCCACAGTCTCGTCGCGAGTCATACCGGCGGCCCAGCTCTCCAACGCGGGCACGACGAGATCCTTCATGCGTTCAGCTCGCTTGAGCACCGTGTCGAGCTGCGGGTCTGTCTCCAGTTCCGGCCTGCCCATGGCCGCGCAGCATCGGCGCCACATGTCGTCGGTCGGGATGACGATGGAGATCCAGCCACCGTCTCCCGCTCGGAAGGCACCCACCGGGCTGAACCGGTCGATCCCGCGCGTGGGCACCTCACCGGTGAATTCGTGGAGGGTGAGCGGGCGTTCGAGGAACGCGGCACCGATGTCGTACATGGCGGCGTCGACGTGCGTGCCCTGGCCGGTGCGGTTGCGCTGGACGAGCGCAGCCAGAATGCCCAGCGTGGCGTAGATGCCCGAGAGCAGGTCCATGGTGCCCATGGGCGCGAGATCGGGCGGACTGTCTGCGCTCGCACCGATCAGGCTGCTCATTCCGCTCATCGCCTGGATCACGGAGTCGAAGGCCGGCCGGTCGGCGTAGGGTCCGCCCGTCGTGCCGAAACCCGAGATCTCGCAGATGACCAGGTGCGGGAATTGCTCGCACAAAGCCGGGACGCCGAGCCCGAGTCGTTCCAGCGAGCCGGGGCGGTTGTTGCAGACGAAGACGTCCGCCTCGGCCAGCAGATGGCGCAGCGTGGTGACGTCGTCTTCCTGGCGCAGGTCCAGCTCCAAAGACCGTTTCCCACGGTTGTAGGAGGCGAAACCGCCGCTGACGTAGTCGTCCTCCGGCCCCAGCCGGGGGTCGTAGGTGCGACGCGGGTCGCCGGCCCCGGGGCGTTCCACCTTGATGACTTCGGCACCCGCGTCAGCGAGGATCGAGGTGCAGTAGGGGCCCGAGATGTACTGCTCGAGCGAGACGACGCGGACTCCCCGCAGAAGGCCAAGACCACTCATGATGTTGCTCCCGAAGTGTTGCTGTCGGTGTTGACCAGGGCCACCGGCCGCCAGTCCAGGACCTCGGTGCGGTCTCGCGCGGCCGCCACGACCCGGAACCCGACGAGCGCCGCCGCGTCATCGAGCTGGACCCGATCGAGTTCCTTCACGTGAAAGTCGAGGACATCCCCTTCGAAGACCGGCGCGAGATGATCGCAAGATCGCCAGCCGACGACGGTGGCAACACCACGAGCGGTCCGCGCCAGCGAGGCTTGCGCAAGACCGATGGCGTGCCCGCCGTAGACCAGGCGACTGCCGTCCTGACCGCGGGTCGGGTCGCGGTGGGCGGCCGCCTGGTTCTGCGTCAACCGCACAAGTTCAAGAGCGCCGCTGACAGTATCGGCCAGTGGATCGGCCACACTGTCACCGATTCCGGTGTAGTGGCCGGGGAAGACACCGAGCTTCCAGTCGGAAGGCACGAATGGCAGGTAGTCGTCCAGCGGACGATCGAGCGTCGGCCCACCGATCTCGCCACGCTCGTCAACGCCGTCGGGATCACGGCACGGCAACAGCGCCAGCCGCTCGAACCGAGCCACCAGCCGCTGCTGCTGATCGACGGTCTCAATCCGCAGCAGGACCTTCGCCCGTCGCGCCCGAGAGCCCGGCCGGGTGAGTTTGACCGCGACAGGGGTCACCGTCGTCGTGATGGTGTCGCCGATGTGCACCTGCCGGTGCAGCGCCACGTCGCGGTAGAACAGGTTCGCGATGACCCGTCGCGTCGCCACAGTGGACTGCCCGATCGCGACTTGCAGCACCAAGCCGGGATTGGCAAGCCTGGCATCGCCTCCGGTCACCGCGGTGGAGTCCACAGCACTCAGCGGCAACCGGAGTGGATCTCCGGTGATTGCCTGGTAGCCGGCCGCGAGTCCGGAGTCGATGGTGATCGACGGGGCGGCCGGCAGTGAAACGCCGAGCGTGAAGTCGTCGGCGAAGGGGCCATCGAGGCTCATGCGACCACCGCCCGGGGCCCGCTGAGGACGCTACGTGCTTGTTCGATCAGGGGCCGGTCGATCATCTGACCGTCGACGCGGAGCACACCGGCGGCACCATCCGATTCAAGAGCGTCGAACACCCGCCGGGCCCACGCCCGCTGCTCGCTCGATGGCGCGAACGCCGCGTTCACGACCGCAAGCTGCCCTGGGTGAACGCACAGCTTGCCCGCGAAGCCCAGGGATCGGTCCGTCTCGGCCTCACCCCGCAGCCCCGGCTCGTCATCGAGAACCGTCCGCGGTCCTGCCACAGCCCACACTCCCCCGGCCGCCGCAGCGTTGACGACACGGCTCTTCGCCCAGCCGAGCTCGCTAACGTGCAGTCCGCCCCGAGAGGCGAGTTCGGCCGTGTAATCCACGGACCCGAACAGCACACCGACCACGTGGTCCTGCCGTGCGATGCCGTAGGCTTCCTCGACTCCGACAGCGGTCTCGATCAGTGCGAGAACCGGTACGTTCAGAATTTCGCGTACCGCGGCCACCGACTGGCGGCTGCTCTTCGGAACGACCACTCCGGCTAGTCGACCGGCGTTCGGAGCAAGCGCTGCCAGGTCCAGACGACCGGCTTCACTCGCCGGATCGTTGACACGCACCAGCAGCGTAGTGTCCACGGTGGCCGGATCGGTCAGAAAGCGCACGACTTCCGCCCGCGCGTGTTCCTTCGCGGCCGGTGCGACGGCATCCTCCAGGTCGGGCATGAGCGCGTCGGCCGGCCTGCGTAAGGCGGAACTCAACAACCTCGGATTGTCCGCTGGAACCGCCAGCAGCGAGCGGGGCGGCGAGCTTGTCGGCACGATGTTCAACTCCTGTCGGGTCGGATTGGTGACAGCGGCGAGTTCGTCACAGGGAGAGCCCGCGCAGCTGGTTAGGCAATGCCACGCGTTCAACGGCGAGCGCGGTGGTGGCGGCCTTTTGCAGCGAACCGTGGCGTTCGGCCACGAATTCGCGCACGATTTGCCACACTGCGGTCACGCGGTTCGCGAGCCGGGAGCCCACCTCGTCGGCTTCGGGAGTGGTGGGGCCATTGGTTCCCTCCGCGACGACTGCGGCTGTGCGGAGGATTTCCTCGGACGTCTGGACGGCACCCCAACCGGCCGCGCCGAACTGAACCGAATCGCCATCTCATTCATCCGTCATCACGGGCGGGCGCATGTCGTCGCCGACGAGATCGGTATGTACCTCACCACTCGCCTGAACCTCTGGGCAGCGCTGCAGATCGCCGACGACCGCCCAGCACGAGTCGGCTCCCGGGCCAGCGCGGAGATTTGAGGTTCCGCCGCGCCGGCCCGGGACGGGCAAACGAACGATGGTTTGAACCGCCAGAACATCCACTCAGTCGGCGATGATGTCGCCCATCACCGAGCGGTAAGTCGACAAGAACCGGAAGTTCTCCTGTTCCAGTGAGCCATTAAACGGACCTGGACTGTAGGCGATGTTGCGCAACCCGGCATAGATTTGCTCGCACAAAGCATTGTCCTGTTGCCGAGTCACAATGTGCATGTCGAACAGCTCGTCGGGATCGAATTCGGCGCCGGGCTGAGCCTCTTCGGGGACGAGGAAGGTCTGGGTCACGATAGACTTGCTCGGCGACAAGGGTTTGTAGGTCATCAGAGCCACGTGATCAGGGCTTGCGATCATCTCGAAGGCGCTGCGATGCCACTGCAGGAACCCACGTTCGATTCCAGCCTCGGGGTCACATTTGTAGGGGCGCTTGGATTCGATCTGTCCGGACGGGGTAACCGAGACCGAACCCGGGCGCAACGTGTTCTCGATGAAGATGTACTCCGGACCGCCCGGGAAGCCCTGCCCATCTTCACCATCGGCGTCGACGTCGAAGATCCGGCCCAGCTCGGGATGGTTCACCGCGCAGTGGTAGCACTCGAGCGCGTTCTCCCAGCTGGCTTTCCAGTTGGTCGTCAGCTCGAAGTCAACCACTTTCGCGATCTTGGAGCGGGCGATGTCGGTGTTGGCGAATTGCACCCCGGCCAGTTGTTCGGCCACGGGTGCCGGATTTCCACCGCCAACGTGGACGAACACCACGCCGTTCCATACCTCGACCTCGGCCTGTCGCAGGCGGTGCACGGTCGGGTCGAAGTCCGAGCCCATCTTCGGCGCACCCTTAAGTTTGCCGTCGAAGTCGTAGGACCAAGCGTGGTACGAACAGACGATCGCGCGCCGACACGTCCCGCTGCTGTCGCCTAGCAGCTGGGCGCCTCGGTGTCGGCAGGTGTTGTGCAGGCCCCGCAGCACGCCGTCACGGCCCCGAATGATGATGACATCGGCATCGCCGAGAGCAAATCGGATGAACTGGCCGGGCTCGCGCACCTGCGACTCGTGACCGGCGTACAACCAGGTCGTGTAGAAGAACCTCTTCAGTTCCGCGTCGAAGACCTTCTCGGAGACGTAGGCCTCCCGAGGCAGTCCGAGACCAGTGCATGGTGGAAGTGTGGTCGGCATGATCAGTCCTTCTCAGTCGATCAGAGCGAGACGGGGGACGGCGGCAACCCCACGTTATATGACAGCGACATAAAAACCAAGCACGGCGAGCTGCCCTGCTCACTCCACTGCCGGCCTTGCCTCGCTCTCGTACGGAGCAGCGGAAGAAACGTCAGACTCAGTGTCCGCGCTACCTTTCGCACGTGTCTTCCACGCTGCGACCGCAGCTGCGGCGATGACGACGAACGGGGCCAACGAACACGGGATGTTGGTCCATGGACTATCGGTACCCGTCATCAGGGCTACGTTTTCGATCATCTGGTAGACGACCCCCACCAGTAGTGCAGCGGCCAACGCTGAGGTGGTGATCAGAAGGCCCCGACGCCGGGAGGGGTACGCATGCGGACCCCAGAAATACACTGCGGCAGCAGCTGCGGTCGCGGCGAGCAGAGTGACGATGCCGATTACGCCCGGGGTTGAGGTCCACACGGTCATCTGACCGTACGGGTCTAGTTGCGCGCCTGCGAAACACGCGACGATCACCAAGGTGATCAGACTTTGAGTAGTTCCGAAGTTGGGTGAGCGGTGGACCGGATGCACTCGCGCCATCCTCTGGGGGAATACCCCGTCGAGTGCAAGTGAGTGCGCGTAACGGTTGATGGCATTGTAGAAGGCGAGGCCGCTGGTCAGGGTGCTGGCGATCATCAACAGCCGTAGCGCGTTCGCAGCCCAGCCGCCCATGAACTCCTCGGCGGCGATGTACATCATTTCCTCTGGGTGCTGCTCGGCCGCGACGATCGCTCCAGTCGTGCCGAACGCTTGGATCAGTGCCCAGCTAACGAAGGTGTAGAAGGCAATCAGAAGACCGATCGACAGGAAGGTCGCGCGTGGAACCGTCTTCATGGGATTGCGCGCTTCTTTGCGGTAGATCGCGGTCGATTCAATGCCCATGAAGGCTCCGAACCACACCACTGAGGCGGCCGCCATCCCAGGTGAGAAGACGTTCGACGGGGCGAACGATTCAACCGAAAGCCCTTCGGGCCCGCCACCCCGCACGACGATCGCGACGGCAAGCACCAGCAAGATCGCGGCCTCGAGAATGAGCAGGACCCCAAGGATCTTGGCCCCCACGTCGATGCCGCGCCTCCCGATCGCCCACACCGTGACGATTACCGCCACAGCAGGAACCATCCAGTGCACGCTGACACCTAAGAAGTGCTCCATTGACGAGCCTGCGGCGGCCACGAAGACACCGACACCACCGACTTGAACCACGAAATAGGCGAACAACGCACCTGCGGCGGCTCCGCGACCCACCCTGCGGCCGAAGCCGCGCTCGATGTAGGCGTAGAAGGTGCCGGCCTGACTCAGCCGCCGCGCCATGGCACTGAACCCCACCGCGAACAACGTCAACACAGCACCTGCGAGCAGGTATCCAGCGGGCGCTCCGGCACCGCCGACTAGGATCCCGAGTGGGCCGTAGCCGACCAGCAGGGACAGTGGAGCCGCAGCCGAGAGCACCATGAATGCGACGCCGGGTACTCCAATGGCGCCAGCCTTCAGGCGGGTCGGCTCGGGGTCATGATGGGAAGTGATTTCCGACAAGAGATCAACCCGTTCGAGTAGGTAGACAGTCATCATTGACCGCTACAGGTCATCCACCGAAGAGGAAGGGAACACTTCGGATTCGGCCGGTCTCGTGTGAGTTCCGGCCTTGGTACTGAGGCCAGGGTCTACGACCCGATATCTCCGGACGCGCAACGAGGACACCAGAGGAAGGGCGAGGATCATGCCAAAGATCGTCGATCACGAGTCTCGACGTATCGAGGTCGCTGAAGCGGTGTGGACCGTCGTCCAACGAGATGGAATCAACGCCGCTTCCGTCAGGGCCGTCGCCGCCGAATGCGGTTGGACGTACGGGATGATCGCGCACTACTTCAAGAACCGCGATGACCTGCTGCTCTTTGCCTATCGCCTAGCACTGACGCGCGAACTCGAACGCGCTCCCACCGCCAAAGAACAGCCCGATCCCGTCGAGCGCCTCGTCGGCCTACTCGTGCGCGCCCTGCCAATCGACAAGGACGCGTCATTGGATCTGCGAATTTGGCTGGGATTCATGGGACGCGTCGCCGACGATCCCTCGCTGGCCAAGGCCGTCCTCGGCGAACACAGCCACTACCATTCCGCAGTCCTCGACCATGTTCACGAGTGCTTTGAAGCGGCCCGCGTCTCCACGCCGCTCCCCGCAGAGACCCTGACGAGGCAAATCACCGTATATGTAGATGGCCTCGGCATCGCCGCCACACTGGACCCGGACACCTACAGCGCCGATACGCTGGAGTCAACGCTGCGGATGTTCCTGCAGGCCATGGGGTTCGACTGCGCAACATAAGGCGGGCCACGCTGAATGCCCCGCGAGCAGCAGAACGTCGCTTCACCGAGCAGAACGCGGCCGCTCTCGGGTACGCACCCGACACAAGACAGGCCGAACCACCAGAAACCCGTAAGCGACAAGGCGTCGTGCCCCCACAACCTCGACGTGTTCGCAGGCAGGAACCTGCTTCGCCGATGGCGGAACCTGGGAGTTTCAGCAACTTGGTGACATGTCGCTCGGACAGGACCTCGCGCACGGCGAGCTACCCCACTTCGGGTACATCGGTTGCTGGAGCGTCGACTGGGGGCGTCGGCGCCGAGCCCATCTGATGCAGGTGAATCCATGTGACCGCCCTCTCAGCTCAGTTACCGCGAGACCTTAGGTCTGATTAAAACTCTTGTCAATCAGCAACTGTATGACTGTTTCTCTAGCCAGGATGCGTTCATCTGGATGGAAACATTGCATATCGTCCGGCGAGCGGACCATGCGCCGCGTACCAGCAGCACCCCCTGTCGCGATAGCGCCCTGAGGCCCCAGCGCCCACTGGCAACTCTTCGCGCCCCAGTCGGGCCTCTGGACACTCAGCGCGAGGGATGCTTATATGGCACTGTCACAAATTATGGGCACCGGGCTTGCTGATCGCTCGGTTGCGTGTTGGTCATGGTCATGGCGATCGAGGGGCCCACACCGGGCGCCAGCAACGACGAGTACGCCTCATCGTGACCCGCCGAAGGCAAGCCGCGCCGGTGAGCAAGCCACTCCACGCCATCGCACGGATGGGTCAGACCACCAGGCGCCCACGCGGCGTATCGGAAGCTGGCCGCAGCCGTAGATCCGCAAGCGCACGTGAATTGGCCGAAGGCGTGCTGTCGCGCAGAGAGAAGGCTTCATGACTGTGTACGCAGTGACTGATCCATCGACGGGTCAGGTGATCGAAAAGTATCCGACGGCTACCGATGAGCAGGTCAGGAACGCACTCGCCGCAGCCTCACGAACACACCGGGAGTGGGGACGTGCCACCACGGTGACCGAACGTGCCGCGTTGATCCGTCGCGTGTCCCAGCTGCACACCGAGCGCAAGGACAAGCTGGCACAGATCATCCAGCGCGAGATGGGCAAGCCCTTCGAGGAGTGCATCGGCGAGATCGAATTCAGCGCGGCGATCTATAAATACTACGCCGACAATGCCGAGAGGTTCTTGGCAGACGAGCCCATCTCTCTGCTTACCGGGACTGGTAGCGCGCTGGTCCGCCGCTTCTCGGTGGGCGTGCTCCTGGGCATCATGCCCTGGAACTACCCCAGCTACCAGGTTGCCCGCTTCGTCGGACCCAACCTGACGCTTGGAAACACAATCTTGCTGAAGCACGCACCCCAGTGTCCGGAATCGGCGGCCGCACTGCAGCAGATCTTCAACGACGCGGGATACTCCGATGGCGCTTACGTCAACATCTACGCCACCAACGAACAAGTCGCCGGCATCATCGCTGACCCACGTGTACAAGGCGTTTCCGTCACCGGCTCGGAACGCGCTGGATCGGCCGTCGCCGAAATAGCGGGCCGGCATCTCAAAAAGGTCGTCCTCGAACTCGGTGGCTCTGACCCGTTCATCGTGCTCAGTTCGGACGACCTCGATACCACCGTCGATGCCGCCGTCGCAGGCCGTTTCGAGAACACGGGTCAAGCATGCAACGCGGCCAAACGCTTCATCATCGACAACAGCATCTACGGCGAATTCCTCGAAAAGTTCACCGCGAAAGTCTTGCAGCAGGCCGACCACCTCGCTCCGCTCTCATCAGTGGCGGCAGCTGAGCGCCTGGACGAGCAAGTACAGCGAGCCGTAGCCACTGGCGCCAAACTCGTGACACAAGGAGAACGCAACGGAGCCTACTTCCCACCCGGCGTCCTCAGCGATCTACCCGTCGACTTCCGAGAAGAGCTGTTCGGACCGGTCGCAGCCGTCTACCGAGTCAGCGGCGAGGACGAAGCCGTCGAACTGGCCAATGACACTCCCTTCGGGCTCGGTTCCTATGTCTACACAACCGATGCAGACCAGGCCCGCCGCATTGCCGATCAGATCGAGGCCGGGATGGTATTCGTCAACGCGGTCGGCGTCGAGGGAGCCGAACTGCCCTTCGGGGGAGTCAAGCGCTCTGGTTTCGGACGCGAACTCGGCCGCTACGGGATCGACGAGTTCGTCAATAAGAAGCTGATCCGAATCGGGTAGGAGCGGCCGGTGACTCCGCGCTGGCGGGCTTCGTCATCGACGAAGTCATCGACGAACCCACCCGTGCGGAGATCACCGCACTCAGACGTTTCAATGACCGTGTCACACTGCGTTGTCCTCGGCAGGCAATGTAGCCGGAAGTGCGCTGGCCGGGGCGGCCAGCTCTGTGGCGTGCATCTGCACCTCGGGTAGCCGCACGGCACGGGGATTTTCGGATCCGAGCGGCGGCGTGCGGTCTCGGCCAGCGCACCGAGTCGAAAAGTTCTGCGCCAGCCACGCGTCCTGCGAACGCGATCACGATCAGTCACCAGCTGACGCCCGTACGGTGCCGACTCTACTGTCGAGCGTAGTCGACACCGGTTCTCTTCACTCGGACCACACCACCGCCTCCATGATACGGAGAGCGACGCTCAGTTATTCGGGGTGTACCAAGGAGATGTATCACCGAGAAATGTCCCGACTCGGGCTCGCGCACGTTTCGCCGTCGCCGACTACATCGAAGTCTTCTACGACCGGAAACGACTCCACAGCAGCCTCGGCTACCGCACCCCCGCCGAGACACACCGAAATCACCTCACCGCGACTGCGGCATGGGAAACCCACCGAAAACCGTCCAAGATCTGTGAGTGTGTAATCCGGCGGTTCTGGATGGATCGCTGCAAGGATCGGTGCCGACGCCCGGGACTGACTCTTCCAAGATCTGGCCGCTTCGGCGTGCTCTGCCAAGGACCTGTCGTCTCGGGCGTCGACACCGGCCCGGCCCACCAGCTGGCCTGATCAGAAGCCTGTCCGCACGTGAGTACGTGACCCCTCACAAATATGCCGTTTGGTGACTCCATCCAGGCCGGTGTCGACTCATGACCCCGTTACCGGAAGGAGTTTCGAGGCCACATGGCCATGCTCGCAGAACTGGTCGACGCCATCATCGGTGGCGACACACATCGCGACGCGCACACGCTCGAGGTGATCACACCGACCGGAGCGACGATAGCGACCCTCGCTGTCGGAAACGACGAACCCGGCTTCACTTCGTCCTTGGCCTGGATCGCCGAACACGCACCCGGACCACGACTGGTCGTGGGTCTGGAAGGCACCCGCAGCTACGGCATCGGTCTGGCACGAGCCGTGCAGGCCGCGGGAATCGCGGTCGTCGAGGTCGAGCGCCCCGTCGTCGCGACCGGCGACGAGGCAAGTCCGACCCGATCGACGCCCACCTCGCCGCGCTGCAAGTACTGCGACTGTCCGCAGACCGGCTGCCCACCCCTCGCGCTGACGGCGACCGCGAAGCCCTGCGGATCCTGCTCAGCGCACGCCGTGAGATCACCACCGCTCGGACCCGTCAGATCAACCGGCTACGCGCACTGCTGCTCGCCGGAGATGAAACCGACCGCGATCTCGCTCGCGGCACCCTCACCGACAACCGACTGACCACAATCGCCCGCCGTCGCGGCAAGAACGGCGACACCACCGAGCATGCGGTGCGACGCGCCGAAACCCGTCGACTTGCGCTCTCCATTCACAACGCCAGTCGCGAGCTGACCGAGAACAAGCAGCAGCTGACCGAGCTGGTGACCACGTTTTCCCCACTATTACTGGACAAACCCGGTGTTGGACCGGTCAGCGGAGCACAAGCGATCGTGTCCTGGTCCCACGCTGGGCGGTGCCGCGACGAAGCAGCCTACGCTGCACTCGCCGGCATCAGCCCGCTGCCTGCCAGCAGCGGCAGGACCACACGCCACAGGCTCAACCGCGGCGGCGACCGGCAACTCAACAGGGCCGTTCACGACATTGTCGGGTCTGCCCAGGGTTTGGTTGACACCTGACGTGTGAGGCTTCGGCCTCACTTGGAAGGATGTCGTCGTGCCCAAGCCTTACCCGCAGGAGTTTCGTGATGACGTGGTCGCTGTGGCCCGTCGTGGC